>JAJZIF010000584.1 GCA_021810735.1 Acidobacteriota bacterium | reverse complement strand
CTCGCGACAGCAAAATCCACTTGGCGAGTGACGTATCGGGACTCTCGTTCATGCCACCCAGCTCGCGGGCAAGCTCTTCAATCTCCGGCAACCCTGCATGGCCGGTGCGCAAGATGAATTCTCCCCTCTTGATCGCCTGCAGCGTTTCCAGGAATTGACGCATGTCGTGGACAAATTCCCACGTAACCCCCCAGCACTTGACGGAGAGGCCCGCGGCCACGGCAGCCAGCAGGAATTCGATGATCTTGTCACTCCATCTGGGGGAATAGAAGGCGTTCCGGGCGAGCAGGATCGACATGACTCCTGCGGCGGCGGGCAGCAGCAGGGTGAGATAGAGCACCCAGAGTCGAGGATTGCGCTTGATCTGCGTGCCGATCCCGTGATGTGTGAGGGGGGTCATGCTTTCAGGTAACCAATCAACTCTCAGACGATATTACCTTGGGATACACCAAATGTAGAAAATTTTTCTGAGTAAACCCTGGGAGATGGAGAAAGTTTCGTTTTGCACAGTTGCGAATCGGGAATCCGCACACCAGAACGGAGAGAAACCATCGTAGTGTTAGAGAGACAATTCATCTCGCCCAGGTCGAGACATGAGTTCCCGCATCGCCGCCTTGGCCGAAATCCGCTCGTGGAGAACTGCGGCAACTTGCTCAGTAATGGGCATTTCGACGTCCAGCCCGCGGGCGAGACCGAGCGCCGCGTCGGTGGTGCGAACACCTTCGGCCACCTTGCCGCGCATGTCCGCAAGAATGTCCGGGAGACGACGACCGCTACCCAGTTCCAATCCGACATGGCGGTTACGGGACAGCGCGCCAGTGCAGGTGAGGACCAGGTCGCCAAGCCCTGAGAGTCCAGCGAGGGTTTCGCGTCGGCCGCCGCAGGCAACGGCCAGGCGGGTAATTTCCGCGATCCCGCGAGTGATGAGCGCGGCCAAGCTGTTATGACCCAATCCCAGCCCATACGTCGCTCCGGCGGCGATGGCGATCACGTTCTTCAGCGCTCCGCCCAGTTCGACTCCGACGACGTCATTGTTGGTATACAGGCGCAGTGTCGGACCCGCAAATTCCTCCTGCACGCGAGTGGCGAGCGCCGGATCACAGGACGCAATGGTGATGGCCGTCGGGCTGCCAGCGCCCACTTCCTGGGCGAAGGAGGGGCCGCTGAGAACGCCGCAGGGCAAATCCAAAGCTTGTTTCGCCAACACCTCGGACATCACCTGGGTCATGCGCAGGTAGGTGTCATCTTCGATTCCCTTGGTTGCGTTGACGATCAGTTGATCGCGGCTGAGCAGGGGAGCCATGTTGCGGCAGATACCGCGCAAATGCTCCGCGGGGACCGCGAGGATCAAAATTTCTGCCGGACCCACTGCTTCTTCCAGACGGGTTGTGACGCGGACCGTTTCCGGAATGCGAAGGCCGGGCAGGTATATGGTATTTTCGCGCGTCTGTTCGATAGTCTCGGCGACCACGCGGGTATGGGACCACAGGGTGATCGTGTGGCCGCCCCGCCGCGCCAGAACCAGCGAGAGAGCTGTTCCCCACGATCCTGCCCCGACAACGGCAATACGGCTCATGCAGCTTTGCTTTCTTTGCCGCCAAATCGATATTCCGTTCCGTGCAGCAATCGGTCGATGTTCTTCCTGTGCTTGATGAGAATAATGGCTGGAACAAGGATCGTGCCGACAACAAAAATTGGCCCGTAGCCGTAGTGGACGTGCAAAAATCGCTGCGCCAGCCAGACCCAGACAGGGAAGGACACAGCGGCGAGAATGGATGCCAGCGATACATATCGCGTCATCGTCGTAACGACAATAAAAACAATGACCGAGCAGACGGCGGCCAAAGGAGCCAGCGCCAGAAATACTCCCAGAGCTGTGGCCACGCCTTTGCCGCCTTTGCCGCGAAGCCATACTGGGAACACATGGCCGATTACGGCGAAGAGAGCGGCGATGGAGCCGGCTTGGATGGCTTGATGGCCGGTCGTCAGATGTCGCGCAATTTCGACCGCCAGAAATCCTTTGCCCAGGTCGAGCGCGAGCGTGAGAATGCCCAGCCATCGGGAGCCGGAGCGCAGAACATTCGTGGCCCCGATGTTTCCGCTGCCGATCTGGCGGATGTCTTCCTTTCGGAACATCCGAACCAGCAGGTAGCCGAAAGGGATCGAGCCAAGAAAGTACGCGATCGTTGCCGCTATGAAGTCTACTGTCATGACAATACTGTTCGAGTGTAGCAGCGGCGTGTTGTGTTTGAGATGAAGTTCCGGCGCGGATTACATGAACTTGCGGCGGATCATGTCGAGCGCCTGCTGACTGGCCAGCCAGCGCACGCGTTCGCGATCTCCGCGAAATTTCCGTTCACATACGTTGATCTCTTTTCCGTCGTCGAGCGCGATGTACACCAGGCCAACCGGCTTGGCCTCGCTGCCTCCCGTGGGGCCGGCGATGCCGGTGATGCCCACACCAATCGTGGACTGCGCGCGTCGGCGTATCCCATGGGCGAGCGCTTCGGCAACCTCGCGGCTGACCGCGCCCTTGTCCTCAATCAAATCTTCCGGCACGTCCGCGAATTGAACCTTCAGATCGTCGGTATACACCACCGCGCCGCCCAGAAAGGAGCGGGAACTGCCGCTGATGCTGGTCATCCGCTGGGCCAGCAATCCTCCCGTGCAACTCTCCGCAACCGCAACGGTCGCTCCGCGAATCTCCAGGTAATAGAGAACAATTTGCTCAAGCGATTCGCCGTTGGAAGAGAAGATGGCATCTTCCATTTCCTCTTCAACACGGCTGGCCAGCTCATTCACGCGTCCCTGCGCGACTTCAAGAATTGCCTTGGTGCATTGCATGTGCAACTGTACT
>JAJZIF010000583.1 GCA_021810735.1 Acidobacteriota bacterium | reverse complement strand
TCTCCTGAAATATCAATTGCATAGATTCATGGCTGGGTGAGTCATAAACAGGGTGAGGGCGGGAGCGACGCATGATAAAAGGGCGCCCTTCGCAGGAGGCTGCGGTGCCATTAGCGTCGCTCCCGCCCCCGAAGGAGATTTTGCTGTGATCGGCAGAATGGGCGCGCTTACGCGCGTACCCTTCACTGCGGTGGCCGTCGAGGATCTTCGGCCGCTACGCGGCGCGCACAGAACGCGCGTCCTTGACGGCCATCCTCGCTGCGGGTGTTTGCTAATTGGGAGAAGCATATCTGCTTCTCCGTTCTTCAGGAGAACCGGAGAGCGGAGGAAGGAGCGATCAAATGGATAGCATCCGATATATCGGACTCGATCTCCACCGGGACACGATCTCGGCCGCCGTGTTGGATAGTAACGGCACGCTGATGATGCAGTCGGTCCTGGCAACACGTGCAGTCGCAATCATAGATTTTCTAAACGGAATCAGAGGCACGCTGCATGTCACTTTTGAAGAGTGCAACCACTCGGCCTGGCTCTACGACCTGCTGGCCCGAAGAGTGGCAGAGGTCGTGGTCTGCGATCCGCGCAAAAACAAGCTGCTGAAGTCCGGCAACAAGAGTGACCGCATCGATGCACGGAAACTGGCTGAGTTGTTGCGTATCCATTCGTTGTCTCCCGTATATCACGGAGAGACCAGCGCCATGGAGGTTCGGCACAGGGTGCGCAACTATACCGCACTGACCGAGGACACGACCCGAGTCCTGTGTCGCCTCAAGGCTGTGTTCCGCAGCCAGGCGATTGTATGTCCAAGCAAAAAGGTGTTCCGCAAGGAAAATCGGGAGTCCTATCTGGTCCAACTCGGCAGCGCAGCTTTACGAGAACGGGCCGAGAGTCTGTACCGGGAGCTGGATGCCCTGCATCCATTGCGCCTGCGGGCCAAGCTCGAGATGCTCGCCGAGTGCCGCAAACATCCGGCGACAAAGTGGCTGCAATCCATCCCGTATCTCGGGAAGATACGCAGCGCGGTGCTGATCGGACGGGTGCAGACGCCACACCGCTTCCGCACCAAGCGCCAGTTCTGGGCCTACTGCGGGCTGGCTCTGGAGACACGAAGCAGCGCCGAATACTCGGTCGTCAACGGACAGATTCAGCGCAAGCTCAAACCGCTGTCCGTCCGCGGACTGAACTGGAACCACAACCATGAACTGAAAGGGCTGTTCAAGAGTACGGCCACCATGGCCGCCGCTCGTAAGGGCGTGTTCCAGGAGTTTATCTTGGGCTACTGGCCAAGGGCATGCGACCGGAGATGGCGCGACTGACGCTGGCCCGTAAGATCGCCGCCATCACGCTGAAGATATGGAAGCAAGGAGGAACGTTCGACGCCAAATATCTCAAGCTGCAAGCAGCTTGAGCGCCCTGTGCCATCGGATCGCAGGCATCATGTTGTGCCGTCCATCGGTCACAGGAGTGCTCGGGTTCGAGGGTGAGTATCCTGCGCGCGGTTCAGGCCTTGAGTCTCACGAGCGACTGTATGCCCCCTCGGACAACCCAATCAAGCAATAGGCCTCGAGTCTCAGATAGAACCATGGTTGGCCACATAGCCAACACACTGCTTACAGGCATCAGGATATCGGCGGAAACGACGCAGCAACGATGAATCCATGTATCCGGCAGAGACAGCGTACTCGTGCATACCGTATAGGGTCTACCGGCAGAGGGCTGGATGGCGGAAAATTGCTCCCACTCCTGCGGACGGAGGAGTGTCTTTCCTTGACATCCCCTTTTATAGAACAAGTACAGACATGGGCCTGCGTCGGTGCGAGCGAAGTCGCGACGCAAGCCCGGTGAAAGACCTAATCCGGTACCAACTTCCGACCATTCTTGGATTCGTTTCGTATCTGCGACCAACGCCGAATCGATCCTGAGTCGATCCCGAACCGATACGGTTTGGATCAAGTTGACATCGCTCCGGGTCAACCACACAACACTGGCCTTTATTTATCGGGCATCGGCCATACCCCTATCTCGGAACATGCCAAGAGTTGTCAGAATGCTCCATAGCTATCAAAACAATACAATCTGCCGAGTGCTCCGCCAATGGCGAGACTCGTGGGCGATCCCGTCCGTCGCAGAAGCAAAGACAATGCGTAGAAATGTGCAGGCTTGTCAGGATGACATTTCCGGAGCGTATCAGTGTAGCCGAGGCCCGGTCCGCGTCAAGCCCGCGCCAGCGCGCCGCCGATGGCGGTCACGAGGCTTGACCCGGCCCTTTGCGCCTCGGCTGGGGTCTCCCAGTTATTCCGGGGAATGTCATCTCAAAAGTCCAGAAGCAATCGAATGAGGTTGCCCCCTCGGTTGAGACAAACAGTTAAGACTCTATTCGCCGTTCGCTGCAAAACACTCGACCGGCAAGATCACTTTATCGCATTCTGAGCGTGGCCGGTGAAGCAGAGGCGAGCTCTGCGGGAGCGCAACTCGCCAAGGAATAGCTGGCTGGAACTCATCGACGCCGATGAGGGCCGGGAGCGGTGGACAGATTCCGCTCCCGGCAGTTGATTTCAACATCGGATCGAAAGATTCCCGATGCCTTGAAAACTCATGCAACAGGACGCCGCGCAGCGGCCTCCATATTCTGAGCCTTCAGTTGCGCCTCGAACTCGACCGGCGGCAGATACCCAAGGGCCGAGTGCAAGCGTTTCTGGTTGTAGATCTTTTCCAGAAACTCGGGGATCGAGGCGCGGGCCTCTGCCAGATCCCGGTATTCGGTGCGCAGAACCTCTTCGTACTTCAGTGTTTTCATGAACGACTCGCAGGCCGCGTTGTCCCACGGATTTCCCTTGCGGCTCATGCTGATATCGATTCCG
>JAJZIF010000582.1 GCA_021810735.1 Acidobacteriota bacterium | reverse complement strand
AGGGTCTTGGGCTCAACCTGCCGCTCGATGGCTTTGATGTCGAGGTCCATCCCCAGCTTCCCGCGGCATTGCTTGACTTGCGTCCGCAGGCGCCCATCGCGGCTGGCTGGCTGCTGGTCGAGCTGAACCCTGCGGAAGATATCGTTGCAACCCTCGCGCTCCGCGACGAAACGGGAAAGTTTGATAGATCCTCTCTCCGATGTTTCGCGCTCGTTCGATAGGAATTTTCCCTTAGCGGGTCGATGCATTTTTGGCAAACCAGTTCTCAAACTGCGTCCCGTCGCGCATGTCTGCGCGCGTTTTTGGAACCGTGGCCAAGCCGAACAGCTCACGGACGCGAGCCGCCATCTTTCCCGCGCCGGGCTGACCTAAGATCTCGAGATGATTCCCTGGCAACATCTCCATGTGTACCTGCCTGCCAGTCAGTTGCGACCAACCCATGTCCGCCGGCAGCGGCGAGCCTGTCGGCTCTTCTTCACTGCGGAAGAATAGTGCCCTTCCCAATAGCGGACCGACCTCGGATGCAAGGACCGCGGTCCCCTCCACTCGCCTCCTGCGCCGCTCCTTTTCTCTCTGACCTACGTCCAAGGGAACAAGTACGCGTTGAAAGCGCTCGGTCAACTCTTTTGCGACTTTGGCGAAGCCCTGAAAGCTTCTCCGGATGTAGGGCCCGGATTGCGGCAGACTGCGATGCCTCAGACGGTGTTCCATCCAGCGAAAACGCTGCAACCAATAGATGGCCAGCATGAGGCAACGGCGCATCGGCGGCTGACCGCTCCAATAAGCAGGGGCCCAGACATCGATGATCATTACCATCTCGATCTCTTCACCCTGCTGTTCCAGTTGGCGCGCAACTCCATACGCAATCCAGCCAGAAACGCACCAGCCCGCCAGCCGATAGGGTCCGGACGGCTGAACCGTGCGGATCAGCCGAGTATAGAACTCGATCAGCTGCCCAAAGCCGGCGCCATCCAGCGCCACCGTATCCTGGTCGAGCATTTGTATCGCGTACACGGGCTGGTCCGTACCCAACTCCGCGGCGAACGTCCGAAAGATCATACTTTGCGAGATTACAAAAACTGGCCGGTCCGCGCCAAGCGGCTGAATCGGCACAATGCGCGGATTCTGCTCCCATGGACGCGAGGAAGACGGCTTTGCCGCCGGTGTCGTCGATCGTGCCTGCTCCAACCAGGCCGCCAGCGTGCCAATCGTCGGTTGCCGGAATACCTCCGCTGCCGTCAACTGCACATTGAACTCGCGCTTCATCGCAATCTGCAACCTGGCCAGCAATAGCGAGTGTCCCCCGAGATCGAAGAAGTTCGACTCCATATCCAGGTCCTCGATCTTCAGAACCTGCCTCCATATGCGCAACATGTCGCGCTCGCTTGGTGATAGCGGAGGGCTTTCCTGCAACTCCGTGGCTGATATTCTCTCCGGGCCTCGCGAATCTTCTTTCATTTCTGTGGTTTCGATCCCCGACCCGGCGATCCTAGGACCCTCATAATCTTCCCTCGACGCTCGCTGCAATGCCACAGCACAGTCAGAAAGACTGCGCGCGTTACCTTCTGCCATATCGATGGCCGCGGCTACCGCTTCCACCGTGTGCAACTGCATTAACTGCTTCGCGCTCACCGCAAAACCGCGGCGATGCGCGCGCGAGGCAATCTGAAACATGCGTAAGGAGTCCGCGCCCTGATCGAGGAGGCTGGTTCGAATACTAATACGCGAACATCCCAGGACCTCGCAAAAAATCTTCGCCAGAATGGTTTCTGTCCGCGTGCCCGGCTCAATGAACTCCGCTTTCTCGACCTCCACGCCTGCACACGGCTCCGGCAGCGCCCGGCGATCGATCTTGCCGTTCGGCGTCAGAGGAAGCTTGTCCATCTGCGTCAGGATTGTCGGTATCATATATGCGGGCAGTTGGCTGCCGAGCGCCCGCTTCAATTCTGCTGGAGTGGAATTCTCGCCGCCCGTATAGTAACCAACCAGGATCGCCTCCCCGCTGGCATCGGGCCGCAGCACGGCAACCGCGTCGCGAACACCCGGCAATGCGCGCAGCGCCGTCTCCACGTCGCCTAGCTCAATGCGAAAGCCGCGCAGCTTGATCTGCCGATCCAGCCGGCCCAGAAACTCAATGCGGCCATCCGGCAGTTGGCGAACCTCATCCCCGGTGCGATACATCCGCTCTCCGGGCTTGAATGGATCGAGCAAAAATTTCTCTGCCGTCAATTCCGGGCGATTGAAATATCCTCGCGCAACTCCGCCGCCCGCGATGAGCAACTCTCCGGATACGCCTGGCGGCACCAACTGCAAGCCTGCATCCAACACATAGAATCGCGTGTTGGCGATGGGAGGCCCAAGGGTCATGCGGGTTGCACCCCGTTTCACTTCCGTGATCGAAGACCATACCGTCGTTTCCGTCGGGCCGTACATGTTCCACAGGCGGCCGCCGTCGGCCAGTAACTGGTCGGCCATCGCCGGCGTCCACGCCTCGCCGCCGCACAGCATCTTGAATCCGGAAGAAGGCTGAAATTCCTGTTCGATCAACATTCTCCATGTCACTGGCGTGGCCTGCAGCACAGTCGCCCGCGTCGCCTGCAACAGTTCCACCAACTGTGCGCCGTCGGCCACATCGCCGCCACGCGCAATCACCACAGTTCCCCCCGACACCAGCGGCAACAGCATTTCCAGCACTGCAATATCGAATGACAAGGTGGTGACCGCAAGCAGCCGGTCTTGCGGCTTCATTTCCAGGCGTTGCGCCGTGTCCGCCAGCAGATTGACCACCGCGCCGTGGCATACCTCGACACCCTTGGGCCGGCCCGTTGACCCTGACGTAAAAATCACATACGCCCGCGCGTCGCT
>JAJZIF010000028.1 GCA_021810735.1 Acidobacteriota bacterium | reverse complement strand
CATCGCTCCGGTGTCCAAGCTGGACGACACTGTGGTGCGCCAGGCTGGAAGCAAACTTCTGTTTGAATTCGTCGAAAAGCTCTCCTGCAATCAGGAAGACGCCGTTTTCGCAGGCGGGGGATTTGAGCCATGCTTCCAACGCGAAATGGAGTCCCTTTCGGACAGCGTCCACGCCCACGAAGAGCGCGGTGAACTTTCTTGTCTGATCATGGCGCTCGGCGGAAGGGTAGAACAGCTTCTCATCGAAGCCGTATTGGTGGCGAAGTAACTTTTCCGGAGGAAAACCCGCGCGCAGAAAGCTTTCCGCGACGAATCGGGAAGGGCAGAGAAGGAAATCTGTGTCCTCGAATTCTGCCTCTTCCCTGGCAAGAACGTCCTCGTTGCGCTGATATTCCGGATGAGGTGTCCGGATCCCGATGCGGCGATGTTCAGCGGCAACAACCTCATAACAGAAGCGCGTGTGCGCGTTGGGGCGCTCCAGAACAGTACGGATTCCCAACTGCTTTGCTGCCCTGATCGTTTCCAATGCCGCACACGGCCACAGATGAACGACGTCCACTCGATTGGTGAGGCGAGGAAGACTGTGGGCGACGATCCGATCATGAAGAGCAAGAGCGCGCATCTTCCCAAGGACTCGGTAGGGGATGCGCAGGTGCCCTCGGGAGAGTGTGGTGTGCACATCCACCGTGCCCGGGACGGGCCGCCTCAGCGCCCCCGTAAACAGCGTGATCTCAGCTCCTGCACCAGCGAGGCCCAGGATCTGCTGCCATGCTGTATAGCAGATGCGGTCGGCACCAAGTTTGTGTGGAAAGCTATACAAGACTCGCATAACAGATCCTGAAGTGGCAGTTCACCGAGATAGGACTTGGGCGGAAGGTCCACTATTTTCCGGCAAATGCGTAGAGGAGCCAGCCCAATTCATACGGCCGGCACTCATAGCGGACCTTGAGACCGGCTTTCGAGGCGCCGAGTCCCGCGTACAGGAGGCGGAAACCAGAGTCGAAATATTTGCTCACAGACCCGAGGTAAATGCATCGCCATACCAGGCCCAGGGACGGCTCAACGAAACTGCGGCGCATCTCATTTTCCCCGCTGATCCACGTGAGTCCGTCGCGGACGGCATCATTAAAGTTGTAGCCTGTAGCTTCGCTAACAGCGAACAACATCATGGGTCCCATTGCATGTTGATGGACCGAATAGACTGGGTAGCGGCTGACGACCCTGCCTGTTCGGGCGTCGTAGCGCCAGAACCACTCGCCGAGCGGGCCCTGCAGGTCGCATATGGTAACCGCGGTGCGGATCGCCATGTCGCGGGCCTCGCTATCATGAAACACCTGCGATAAGCGCGCAAAGGCGATGGTCGGATAGACTTGATCCGCGAAGCTGCCGATTCTGTGACGCGCGTACCCGGCCAAGGTACCATCAGCACTGCGGTGTCCGTAAATGCCTGTGTAATCGCAATTCTGGCTCAAAATTCGGCGGGTGGCCTCGATCAGTTCGGACATTCCGGGAAGATCGGTGAAGCCGGCCTCGCAACAGGCAGTTAATCCGGTGAGAAGCCATGCCACTTCCATGGTGTAGCCTTGCTGCGCATCGGAGAAACGTGACAGCGCTTCAGTCGCGCAAACCTGGCGGAAGACTGCGGGGACGTTTTCCGGCAGAATTTCGCCGCATGTCCAGAGCAGCAGGCCCAAATCTCCGGCACAAGTGATCCAGTCCGTGTTATCTACCATTTTGCGGAGTACGGGCTCAATTGGAACGGGCGACTGACCGCCGAAACGCTCCAGGCGATGCAAACCCAGCAAGCTCATCATCGTATATCTGTGCGATATTCCTTGACGCTGCATTCCAGACTTGGTTCGCACGTACGTCTGGCAGAACAGCGACTGTTTGGGTACGTACATATGAGTCAGCCCGTGCAGAGCCAGTTCACGCAGCTCCGGAATGGTACGAAGGCCTGCGAAATCTTCTTGTTGTTCAAACAGAGTTCCCACTTGCATGCTTTAGGTTAGCTCCTCCATGACCGCATGGACATGCTTGATGATCGTGTCCAAGGCCTCCGATTGCCGCGGATCGAAACCGTCGCGAGTCCCGCGACTTACGAGCTTGAGTTTCTCTCGCACATCCTGTTCGGATTCCAGAAGAACGAGCCTTCCTTGTCTGACAAGATCCTTGTCGACCGCTCCAAGCTTTCCGCGAAAAAGGCTGTAGACCGGGACCCCTAGGGCCGCAGCTTCCCGATTCATTGTCCCCCCGCCGCTGATCACAATGTCGGAGCACCAGATGATGTCCAGTCCGTCAATAGCGTGCTCAGGAACCATGATTCTTCCTTGTGAGAAAAGATCCGGTTCAAGACGGCGGAGCTGAGCCTCCTGATGCGGTGTTCGTGGTAACAGGATGGTTAGAACTTCAGGGTGACTCTTCTGAAGCTCGAAGAATGCCAGCAGCAGCTTTTCACTTTCCGGATTGTGGTAGTGCGCGTCGGTGGCCGGTGGTCGGAGCGTGACGACCACTTTGTCATCCGTAATCCCCAGGTTCCGCTTCACCGCGGGATCCGGGCGGAAGAAGGGAACGTACACGTCTTCTTTAATTCCTGGATAGTGCAAAATGTGATTCGGTAGAGCCCCGTGCTCTACGAAGACTTTCGGCGGAATGACTTGTGGTGTCAGGATCCATCTCCTGCGTCTGCCCCACAGCCAGGTCTCCAGTCGGAGATCCGCATGTTCATAGTCGGTCAGCGTGACAGTAGGTACACCAAACAGGGATGACAAAGTCACCAGAGATCGAGATCCGTGAGACAGGCTGATGGAAGGCCGTTCGCGCAGGAAAAACGGTGCGAGTTGCGCCACTCTGATCATGAGCCCTACCAACTTGGCTGCATGATTCTTGCCATAGTGCCGGCCGATCGAGCGGTATTTCAATCCGGCCAGATCAGCTAATTCGCATACCTGGAAGCAGTCGCGGGCAGTAAGTACGACCTCGCAGCCCCGCAGTTCAAGTTCCCTGATGATGGGGAGAAAAAACGGAACATGCGGGGAGTTTTCAAGATCGATCCACACCTTCCGGCGTGGGACCCACTGCTCTGAAGCCTTGGGCAACGCGGCGATCCCGTGCCCAAAAGTACTCTCGGATGGGGCGGGGGACTTCCTTAAGCGACTCTGCATCATATAAAGTCTTGAACTCCGGAATGCAAACTAGTCTCACGCCATTAATTCAGTAAGGGGTTCCGTAGACTCCCGGTCGACAGAATACTTCGCGGAGGCGTTGGAAACGAATTCCGCTATCTTTTCTGCTACGGTTGTTTGCTGCTCAATGGTGAGCTGCGGAAACATGGGAATGGAAAGGACTTCAGCGGCGAGTCGATAGGCTACCGGAAAATCAGATGGGCGATATTTCAACCACTCATAGGCTTTCTGGACGTGCAATGGTACCGGGTAGTGGATGCCGGTCCCGATGTTCGACTCCTTCAGGCATTTCGATAACCCATCGCGGTTCTCCGTGCGAATCACGTACAGATGGTAGACAGCCTTGGACCACGATGGTTCTTGCGGGCAAATGACGGACTGACTGGGTGCGAGGAGCCTGTTGTACTCAGCCGCGTGCTTCCGGCGCAGCTCATTCCATTGCGTCAAATGAGGGAGCTTCACGTGCAGGAGGCCGGCTTGTAGCGCGTCCAGTCTGCCGTTGTAGCCTTCCACGTTATGGAAATATTTCGCCTTCTGGCCGTGATCCCGCAACATCCTGATCTGGTTTGCGACTGCGTCGTCGTTCGTGGTCGCCGCCCCGGCTTCACCGCACGCGCCGAGGTTCTTCCCCGGGTAAAAGCTGAAAGCCGCTGCCCGTCCCATCGAGCCAGCCTTGACCCAGCGATTCTGCGTCTGAGAGAAGTACTCCGCGCCGTGTGCCTGGCATGCATCTTCAACAACTATGAGTCCGTATTCCTCCGCCATGTCGAGAATGGCGTCCATGTCGGCCATTTGGCCGTAGAGGTGTACGGGGACAATTGCTGTTACTGGCCGCCCGGTCCTCCGGCTTATCAGCATGCCGTTTGCGTCGCGCGAGCACCCAACCTCGAGATAGCGTCGAAGCTCCGCAATACACATGTTGTAGGTCTGCTCATTGACGTCGACAAACTCAGGAAAAGCTCCTGCCTGAGAAATAGCCTCAGTCGTGGCAACGAAAGTATTCGGTACGGTGACGACTACGTCGCCTTGCTTTACTCCAGCCGCCATCAAGGCAAACCGCAACGCGTCAGTGCCGCTACTCACGCCGATCGCATGCCTGGTGGAGCAGACTTTGGCAAAGGCCTCTTCAAAGTCTTCCACCAAGGGGCCTCCGACAAAGCCAGCTCCCTGTAGCGCGCGCTGAAATACCGCAGTGAGTTCAGGTTCCAACTCCCGATGAGGAGTAACGAGATCCAGAAACGGAATAGCGTTAAGGCAGGACATCTTGAGCCTCGCTTTCTTCGATTATGTAGCGGATAATGCGCGCCGGGTTACCTGCAACTACGGCATTCTGAGGCACGTTCCTCGTGACTACACTCCCAGCGCCCACCATCGCGTTTTCTCCAATGGTGATGCTGGAGAGAAGCGTCACGCCGGAGCCGATGGACGCGCCTTTCTTGACAACGGTCGGCTCAACTTTCCAGTCCGCCTCCGATTGCAGTGCGCCTTCCCGATTCGTGGCGCGCGGATAACTGTCATTAACAAATGTAACTCCATGTCCAACGAACACATTGTCTTCGATGGATACGCCTTCACAAATAAACGTATGGCTCGATATCTTGCAGCGTCTGCCGATGACCGCGTTCTTCTGTATTTCGACGAAGGCCCCGATTTTAGTCTCGTCTCCAATTGTGCAGCCATACAGGTTAATGAATTTTGCCAGGCGGACATTGGCTCCAAGCTTTACATCATCCGCAATGCTGTTCCACGAATTCATAGGTAAACCAGTCCTCCTTTCTCGTTGAGCGAGTTCGTGGCTGCTTCGAGCATTTTGACCACTCGTAACCCGGCACGACCATCGTTGTGCGGATGCACTCCCGAGTTTATGCATTCTACGAAGTAAGCCAGTTCCTGCCGAAGTGCTTCTGTCTTCTCCAGCTGCGGTGCCCACATATCTCCGGAGCGATAACTTACGAGCAAATCGTAAACGCCCTCGCGCGTTGTGATGTCGACTCCCTTATCGTAGACTTTGACTTTTTCGTCCGCCTCCAAGTCGTTCCAGACCAGCATGCGCTTTTCTCCTCCGATCAGTGTGGTTCGTACTTTTACCGGAGATAGCCAGTTAACATTGATGTGCGCGATTACCTGATCCGGAAAGTAGAGAGTAACGAAAGCGACATCCTCGTGTCCGTTAAGGTGTTTCTGGCCAGTGGCGACCACGCCCTGGGGGCTGGAGTTGATCAAATGATCCATGATGGATAGATCGTGTGGCGCCAGATCCCACAGGACGTTGATGTCATGCTGAAATAGACCGAGGTTCACACGCGTGGAGTCGTAGTAGAACAGAGGCCCCAGCGCCCCTTCCTGCAGTAAGTCGCGGATCTTTTGTACCGCGCCGGTAAAGAGGAACGTGTGGTCCACCATGATCTTTAGATTCTTGCGAGCGGCGAGTTCAATGAGTTCCTCTCCTTGCGCGGAGGTCGCGGTCAGGGGCTTTTCAACAAATACATGCTTGCCATTCTCAAGAGCAGCCTTCGCGAGCTCGTAGTGTGTCCAGACAGGTGTAATGACAGCTACTGCATCGATATCTGGTGAAGTTATAAGCTCTTCCGAATCGGCGAGGATTCGTGCACCGGGATGGGCTTTCTGAGCCCGTTGACGGGCGGCTGTACCCAAGTCAGCAATGGCGACGAGCTGAGATCCTTCAAGGTTTGCAACATTTCTGGCAACATTCGGACCCCAGTAACCATAACCAATGACTCCGAAGTTCATGGCAAGACATCCATTCTGGTGGTGGCGGCTAATGTGGAGTTGGAGAGAACGACTTAGTGAAGGCGAAATCCGCCCGGCTTTCGGGAAGAAAAGGAGTTACTTTCGGGGGCGCCTCAATATGCTCCCTTGAGAATCGCAGCAGGCGTTCGCAGGAGTATCTTGAGGTCCAGCCATGGTGACCAAGTCCTGGCATAATGCAGGTCGAATCGGACCATATCGTCGAATCCGACCCGGTTTCTGCCATTGACCTGCCATAAGCCGGTAATTCCAGGTTTTACCTGCAGAAGCCGCCGGCGATGCCAGGTCTGGTAAGCCGCAAGCTCATAGGGAATCGGCGGTCGCGGCCCAACCAAAGACATGTCACCGAGGAGCACGTTGATCAGTTGGGGCAATTCATCCAGACTTGTACGACGAAGAAATCTACCCACAGAAGTGACTCTATCGTCATTCGCCAGCTTGTAGACTCCATCAGAGTCATGATCGGTGGTGATACGTTTGGCGTTACCTGCGATGAGCTGGCTTACATATTCGCGGTGGGCGCTGCTGTCATTGTTCGTCCTCATGGAGCGAAACTTGAGGAAAGTGAAATGTCGGCCGTATTGGCCGACCCGCTTCTGCTTGTAGAAAACCGGTCCCTTGGACGAGTTCTTAATGGCAATGGCTATCACCAGGAAAAGCGGCAGGCAGATCAACAGCATTATGACGCTGAGGGCAATATCCATTGCCCGTTTGAACCCCAGTGCAAATGTCCGTCCTTTCAATACGGTCAAAACGTCCGGGTAGAGTGCGGGATCGTTAGATCCACCGGCGGGATCGTTCTCGCCCCAATCGTCCGGAAAGAAATGAAAGGAAATTCGAATCTGGCTTAACTGGCCGACTGACAGCGCCCCCTGAAGTATCGCGCTAAATTTACTCAGAATTGTGTTCAGAATGACGTTCTTGTCTTCCGTCCCGAGCTCAGTGAAAATGACTCCGACCGTCGCATTTTCGCGATACCAGCCGATGCCATCTGTGTCCCGAGTCTTTGGCGCCAGCGCCGACATGACCTGAAGGAGTTCCTTGGCTCCTTCAGGCGACTTCTCAGTACCGTGCGCCTCTAGCAGCATGAGGAGTAACGGTCTCTGTGATCGCTCGGATCTCTTGCGTTCGTGCGCAAGCATTTCCTGAAACCGCGCTTCCTGCAGAAGCCTACGTTCACCATCCGGGGTCTGGAAAGTCCTTCCCATGCTGGTTTTTGGGATATCTTCAAATTTTAAGAGAGCCACGGCTATTTACCTATTTTCCAGAGAACAAGCGGTAGGCCTCTCTCCGAAGCAAAGTGTGCCCCATGGACATCAGGGATAGGGTTGAATTTGGTTTCCGTTGTTGTTCGCGGGGTGCGTCTTCTCCGGAAAACCTGCAGGTCCTGGATGCCTGGTCTGGACGGAAGCAGCGTTAGTCAGGCCGCTCGGAGCGGCTTCGATAATAGTAGTAGTAATCTTCCTGTGTCGAGCTGGTGGCAGAGTTGACAATGGCTCCGACGAGTTTGCTCTCGTCGAGCGCCTCTATGCCGCGCTGCAGTTTCTGCTTTTCTGTGATTCCATTTCTCGTCACCAGAACTATGCTGTCCGCCAGGCGAGTCCAGATGCTGGTATCCGCGAGGGGAAGAATCGGAGGCGAGTCGATAATGATCCACTGGAACGACGCCCTCAATTGCTCGAGCATATGGGGCAAAGGGGAAGATTGGATCAGTTCGCTATGACTATCGGAACTCGTGCTCGCCGGCAGAAAGTAGAGTCCGGCTTCCTCCAGCCTGTAAATACAATCGGTGAGACTGTGCTCACCTTCCAGGTATTGGCACAGACCGGGATGAGGATCGAGCTGGAAGAGGTCGCCGAGCGAAGGGCGGCGGATATCTCCCTCGATAAGGAGCACATTTTGTCGCGACGCAGCGGCAATGGTACAGGCCAGGTTGGCCGAAATCATGCTTTTGCCCTCCTGCGGGCTAGGGCTGCAAATCAGCAGGGTCTTCACCACGCGCTCCCGACGCAGGTGGCGTAGTCGCACACCGAGCAAGCGAAAGGCCTCGGCCGCGGGGCTCTCCCTGTCTGCCAGGGCCACCAGCCGATTGTGAAATGGAAATCGCATCGGAAGACTCCGGCAATCCTTCAAGTCTATCTGGTCGGCGGCGACATTCTCCGAAGCGGACTGACCGAGGCTGGTCAGAAGTCCCGGCGAGCTAAAATTACGCCCTTGTTGAAAACCCCGTGATGCTTCAGTGCCATCGGCAAGTGAGGCAACATTGTGCTGCGCGCGGGCCTGCTCTTCCACTCGCCTGAGTATCTCGGTAGCGGTGGCTGACGTGGCTTCAGTACTTCCAGTGCGTTCGGATTCCACTCGTTGAAGGGCTTCAAATATGAGGCTCATAAGTTCTCCTTTCCGAAGGGCGGCTCATCGAATAGCTATTTTGTTGAGTCCGCGTTCCGCAATAAAGTGGTGATTTCAAGAGGAGTCCGAGATTTTTCAGGGCGACTAAGGTTGAAGTCTACCCGTGCTCGCGTTGCGGCGCCGTCGAGACGGAACTCCTCGGCGACCTGATCGATGATTTCTGGAGTGACCGTGGGCGACTGCATGGCATAGGAGCTGAGCAGAGCGTTCTCACACAGCGTATTAATAAGTCTTGGAATGCCATTCGAATGGCGACAGACCGCTTCAACGGCTTCCGGTGAAAATATGGGATCGTTCTGAAGATTTGCTCCCGCCATCTCGAGACGTTGCGATATATAAGTCATTGTTTCGCTGGGGCTTAGCTGCTCCAGGCGAGCCCGCAGCGCGATCCTCTGTTTCAACTGTCGAAGGCCCATCGAGTCCAGTTTCGCTTCAAGTTCGGGCTGCCCTATCAGGAGAACTTGGAGGAGTTTGTCTTTGGTCGTCTCGATGTTGGTCAACAGTCGAATCTCTTCAAGAAGCTCCTCTGACAAATCATGGGCTTCGTCGACGATCAGAAGGGTTGTCAAACCTTTTGCCCCGCGGTCCGTGAGAAATGCCGTGAAGGTGAGTAACAGGTCGCTCTTGTTCTTGTCTTTCGTGTCGAATCCAAGGTCCGCGAGGATGTAGCGAAGAAAGTCCTCCGCTCCAAGACGGCCATTGAACACGTAGGAAAATGCAATGTCGTGGCTCTTCTCCAGCAACTGCAGGAGGCAGCGAAGGAGCAATGTCTTGCCCGTGCCGACTTCCCCGGTGACGACAATGAATCCCTTGTGTTGGCGGACGCCGTAGTACAGCGTTGCGAGTGCCTCGTCATGCCGTGGTGTTGAAACGAAGCATGCAGGATCAGGGCTCAGATCGAATGGGTTGCGCGTGAGATGGAAGAAGGATCTATACATGGTGTTTTGACAGGAGATGGCCGAGGTGAATGGATGAACTGCTTGCGTCCACATAGTTGAAAAGAGAACCGGCTCCGATTACAAGCACGACCAAAACGAGCAGGGCCCATCCCAGCACGACCCTGCGCTTGGCACGTCGCTGCTCGGTTTCCGTAGCGGCCACAGGTATCTCGCCGATCACTGCGACCGGAAGAAGATCTTCGATCTCCTTATCGGAATAGAGGCGATCATCGAGAAATTCCATCCCACCGGCGACGATCAGGCCGAGTGCAAGTCCAACTCCAATGCCCAACAACGATAGTTTTGTTCGCTTCGGGGAGTCCGGCCGCTCTGGCAGGCTAGGGGGATCAAGAACGCTGAAGCGTTCTCCCTGCTGCAATCGCTCCATGCTCGTGGCCATGGCCGAGTTATTCTCCTTCTTCAGCAGTTCGTTATAGTTGGCTTGTGACTGCTCATAACCGCGCGTCAAGCTGGAGAGTTGTGCTTCGACGGCAGGCGCGGAATTCAGGCGTGCCTGGTAGGCGTCGATGCGCTGCTTGAGTTGTGCTATATCGTTTTGACGGGTTGAGATCTCCGCGTTGGTCGCATCGAGTTGACTTTTGAGTTGCAGGACGGCGGCACCTGTGGCGGGAACATTTGCCGTGGAAGATTTAGAGCTTTTCTCTTGCTGCTTGCCTGTCGCGTGCGGGCTCGCCTTGATGGCCGCTAGAAGTCGATTCCGCTCCTTGACCGCCGCGTCGATCTTAGATTGAAGAGCCTGCACGGCCGGGTAGCGATCCGTATACTGTGATTTCAGGCTAGCGAGCTGAGACCTCATGTTTGACAGCTCGGTATTAATCGAGGCCAGATCCGTCGGCGTGGCGCCCCCCGCGCTGCCCCTTGACCCAAGCGCATCGTATTGCTGAATCAGTGATTGCAAGTAGACTTTCTGTTGCCGGGCGGAGTTCAAAGAGTCTTCCGCATTCTGGAGCTGAGACTGCAAACCGCTCAGAATCTGAAGATTACTGGCTTGTTGTGTCGGCAGCGTACCCTGATGTGCAGACTGGAATTGTTTCACTTTCGCTTCCTGCTTCGACAGACTCTCTCGCGCGTCAGCGAGTTGCTGCTGCAGGAATTTCGTGGTGCTTTCCGATTCGTTTTGCAGGGATTGTTGGTTTTCCTGAATGAACAGATTCGTTAGCTGGCTTGTTACCTGTTGGGCCAAATGCGGCGAGGGAGCGGAGTAAGCAACGGTAAATCCGCTGATTGCTCCGGATTCCGGATCGCGCACAACGGAAACCTTAATGTCCTTGCGCATTTCGCCTACGATCGCATCTGGCGTCAGAGGAGTCTTTGAATTGTGGTAAAGATGAAGCCGGTTGGCGATCAGGAGGAGCCGCGTACGGCTCAAAATCTGCTCAGTGAGGCTCGCAAGGCGATCCTGCAGATTTGCGTTGACGTTTGGCGTTATATAGGTTGTGGGTACTGAAGGTTCCTGCACCAGGATGGTGGTAGTGGATTTATAGCGCACGGGCATAATCCAGCTGGCAGCAAATACAATCAGCCAGCCGAGGAAGAACGGCAGCAAAAAATACACGTACCGGCGGCGCGCCAGGTTCAGGAAGCGTCCGACGTCAAATCGCTTTGGTTGTTCTGTTGTGAGGATGTCTTCCGGCATGGTGATCACATTCCTAGAGGTCTGGTGAAGTGATACGAAATTGAGGCGGTTGCTAGAGAGCTGTCAGGATTAGCGGCAATGGATGGAATACCGTCATAGGTTTGATGAAGATGCTGATATTGAATCGAAAGGCTAAGAAATGGGCCCAGCCGACGCTCCAGTGAGCCATTGAATGAGACCGTGTGTCCGCCGGGCGTCGAAAAGCTGAAGGAGCGGGTTACGGGATTGAGTTGAGCGTAAGTTCCGGCTATCGTTGCTATCCAGTCAGGAGAAAGCTGCAACCGCGTGGACAGGCTTCCGGAGTCAGATGAGTAAGCTCCGACGATACCCTCTCCAGCCGTCACAAGGTGACTGTAGGTCAGGGCAAAACTCGCCCGCTGCGCCTGCCAGCCCACGCTGCCAACAGCAATTGGGGTCCACGCATGAAGAGGGGCAGCCGGTGACTGCTCCAACTTGTAATACTGTGGACCGGCCCCGAGCGAAATGGAGAGCTTCGGTTCCAAGTAGACTGTGTAGAAGGCCATTGCTTCGTGCGCACTTAAGTCCTCTTCTGGAGGGCCGCTCGCCGTATCCGGCGTTGCTACGATATAGGAATACTCATAGAGCCCGCCGAAGTACTGATTCGAACCAAAGCGACGTGTATAGAAGCCGGACCCGCTGCGCGAGTTCGAGTCGAAAAGGCCTTGAGCCTGAGAAGTGTTGGTATAATGAAGAAGAGTTGTATTACCACCCGCTCCAACCATACTATTCGGTGACAGCTGCCAGGCCAGTTGCCCGTAGGCGCTGTTTGATATTTGCGGCGCAAACGGAACAATAAAGCCTGGTGTTGCCGCCGGCAGGCCACCCGAAATGGATCCGGACGATAACGGTTGACTCCAGGTGTCTGAAGTCTTGTCAACGCTATCTCCCGCCAGAACCGTGACATGTGGGGCCAAGTGATATTGGAAGGCGACCGTGCCGCTTTGATTGAAGGTATTGAAGATGGTATCAGGACTGTAATAGTCAAAGGTTGGGGAGTATTGCAGCGATTCATTCAGGCGGGAAGTTGTGCGGTCAAACGACATGTATGGTTGCACGCTGAATGTGGAGTCGCTAACCGTACGAATTCCGCTTCCCGGGTACAGATTGTTGGCGTAGCCACCGCTCACAAGTACTCCGCCACTCAAGGCGTTGGATAGTTTCTGAGCACCGATACTGGTGGGGAGCCCGACCCCGCTCACCGGCGGCGGTAACAGCATCTGCGTCTGAGCCTGGCTGCTGGCCGGTGCTTCGTTGCGCTGGGCTACCGCGGAAGAAGCGAAAATGAGCGTCGAAATGAGGCAGAGTTCTTTCAGCAAGGATGGCACCTCACGGAACAATTACCGTGTCTCCAGACCGCAAAGTGACATTTTGTTCGGGGTGTTTACCCTTAATAACCTGTTTGTAGTTAAACGGAATACGAGCTCCCTGCTTGCCATTCCTCTCCCGCAGAATGTAAATGTGCTTTTCCTTGGCAAAGGCAGTGAATCCGCCGGCATCCGCAATGGCATCGAGTACCGTGGTGGTGCCGGTCAGAGGATAGGAGCCCGGTTTGGCAACGCGACCCAGGATATTGAACTTCCGACTGTTCATCTTCAAAACCATCACGGTCACGTTCGGGTTATGGATATAGGCTTCCAGCTTGCGCGCAATCACTTGTTCCAACTCGGCCGGAGTCCGGCCAGCCGCTTGAACCGAACCGATGAGGGGAAGTGTGATCCTGCCGTCCGAGCGTACCGGCAGCGATTGCTTGAAATCCGGTTCATTCCAAACGTTGATCCCGAGTAAGTCGTCGTCTCCTATCACATAGGAGCCTTGACGAGATTCAGGAGAGCGGGAATTTGCAACTTGAGACGTCGGTTGGGCGTCACTGGATTTCGGGCTTTGGGCGGAAGCCACAAATCCCAGGGACGCAACAAGAACGGGCAGTAGAAGCAATGGTATGGCTGGGCGGTAAGAGAACCTGACACTCATATCGATTCCTGTAGAAGCTGGAGTTGTGGCTGTACGCCGGTTTTAGCTCCGCAACGCTTCAGAGTTGGTGTGAGAGGCTTGGGCTGGGAAGCTCCCGTGCTGACGATAACGGCGCAGCAGAACTCTGCGGGCCCACAGGTTCCACATCTGTGGCTTCGATCTCCACGGCGACGGACTGCGCCAACATCTCCACTGAAAGAACCAGGCGAAACAGGTTCTTCTTGCGGACAAGAATTCCCTCGACCCCTTCAAGAGAGCCGCGCTTAACGCGAACGCGATCGCCACAGCGCAGAAATGGATGCGGTTCCACGTCGAAATAACCTTCCACGACTCTATGGATGGCCTGGATCTCGGATTCGGGAATGATTGCAACCTGCTCCCCTTTGGTAAGAACCATGTGAATGCCGGGGGTCGTAACAATCTGCAACTTGCGGTCCAGCCCAGCCCGAACAAACACGTAGCACGGGAAAAGAGGAAGAGAGAGAGTCTTGCGGCGGTCCTTCCATCGCCGTACGGAGCTGTAGAGGGGCAGGAATACCTCGAACCCTTTCGCTGTCAGCATATCGGCTACTACTCTCTCGTGCTGGTGGCGCGTATACAGAGCCCACCATGACAAGCCCTCGCTACTGGTCTGCGAAATCTGCATTGTTCCCTCCATAACTTGCTACTTATGGGTTCGCCGAAAGTGAGGTAATATCGGAATTCGGATATAGCTTCGCCCTGTGAGCTACATAGCCCATTTTTTCCACTTGCCTGCAATGACCTTCTCTGTTGCAGGCTCATGTGAGCGCTAACACGACTTGGGCTAGCTGCCCGAAGTCGTCAACCCGCATAAAAGGTCGGAATCAGTGCTCGAAAGCTGTGCCCAATCCCGACAAATGTCTCTCCGCCAAACCCTCTCTTACTTATCGCTTTTCTGGCGGAGCAGTCGTGAAAATGACAGTCTTGCTGCGATGTTCACCGCTCCCTTTACGGCTCCTTCTCTCTCCGATCGAATCACTATTCCGCGGCACCACACATCGGCCGCCCGTTTACCTTTCAGTTCGACTGGGAGAGTGAATCTCATCTCAACGTTCGTGCCTTCATCCAGAGGCCAATCCGTGGCCATAAGTAGTCCGGACATGCTGATGTTCTTCAGCATCCCTTCCCGCCACGTTTTTTCACCGCGAACCCGGTACCGGATGGTCGTTACAATCCCGTAGCGTCTTGCCCGGGGCACTTCCATCACGATGCTGTGATTCGTGGCCTCCTTTGTTTTCATGGCTTCCCCTGGTACGGATAATTTGTTGCCGTGCCCACTTCGGAGTTGCATGTCAAAGGTTAGGGGTAAATGGGAAATGTAAACAATGGCCCGACGGTTCCATACGCAGTGCTACAGAGAAAATAGAACTCAAGTGACTTACGAATGTGCATCCAAGGAGGAGCACAGGTAACCTGTGGTGTGAAAAGAACGTGACCTGGGCTCGCAGGCCGGGGGCGTTACTTGCTGGGAATCAGCAACTGGTGGTTGGCTGCAAAGAGGGCCAGCTCGACCTTGTTGGCAACGTCCAGCTTGTCAAAGATATTTCTCAGATGGCGCCTGATGGCCTGCTCGCTGGTGGAGCAATTTTGCGCGATGTCGGCATTCGAATAGCCCGCTACGACGAGTTTGACGATCTCCAGCTCTCGCAAGGTAAGACCGAGTTCGTCGGAGAAGGCCAGACCATTAGAAGGAGTCGAAAGACCGCGAAGCGCGCGCATCAGATCTGGCATGCAACGTCCTGTTACCCAATACCGGCCTTGCAGAACGCAACGAATTCCGTCGAACAAGAATTGGGTCGTGGATTCCTTCAGGATGACTCCACTCGCCCCCAGACGCAGGGCCTGCATGGCTTCTGGGGGATTGATGAAATCCGCCAGAAGGAGCGTCCGTAGCGGCATCTCCGCCGCAGAGATTTCCTGCAGGAAATTTAGTCCCTCTTTACGCGACGTGGGTAACCCAAAAAGGATCAGGTGGGGTCTTCCTTCCCGGGCCATCGCCAGCAGCGCTTCGCCGTCGGAAACCTCACCCATCAGTGCGAAGCCGTCCTTCGCCTGAATGAGCTTGCGCAATTCTTCCCGATAGGGAGCAGACTTGTCTGCGACCAGAACTCTGATTGGAGAAGCTACCTTCGAGCCTTCCGGAGCCATGCGGGAGTCCTTCATTTGCACTGGTTAAGTGCATGAATAGAATCGCGATCGTTACACCAACATGCCCCGGGGCTTCGAATGGAGTAGAAGCCTCCTCGCCAAGGGACACTTGTAGTATACCGTTGTTGAACCTCGTCAGAAAGCCCTAAATCTGATGCAACTTGAATACCGATCAGGAGACGCAACAGATTCTATATCCAGAGCTTCCGCGGGAACCTCCTGGGAATTGCCGTCAGGAGGTTGTCTGCGTGGAGGCCCCGGCAAATTCTGTAGCAGCGGCCATGAGAGCGACTGGTGTGGGAGGAGTCCGAAATGGGCAGGGCAAAGAAGACTACGCCGGAGCGAATCGTGAGCGTTCTACGGCAGATCGCAGTAGAGGTAGAGATAGTGAACGGAAAGACGCACCCGGCGGCCGGCCGGGAAGCGGGGATCGCTTTTGGACTGGCAGTGAAAGAACTACACGCTGATCGTGCATTTAAGGCTCTGCGCTTTAGCCCCCAAAAACCGCATCCTGTGTTCGGAGGTGCAAGTGACATGAACTCAATGGCTTGCATGGAGTTACTAAAGTGATGCCGTGGGGCAGAAAGTGTGGCCATGGGTGTGCATATCTGCATCAAAATAACTTAGTTTCCAGCGGCTTGCGGCCGCCTCACCAGCGATTCCGGCCAAGCTGTGGATGCGCTGTTCGACTGTGTGCCCCCTCGTTCCGACGATCCGCACAGTGTTCGGGCGTGAGATATGTACAAGAATTGTTTGCAAGCGAAAGACGCGTCGCCTCTGTCCATGCAGAGCAAGGGTTCCCTGTCGGCGTTGGTTAATTGCACTATAAATAGTGCAATTAAGAGGGTGTGCTATTGAGCCGGGCTAGGGAAATTTGCCTCGCCCTATCGGCTCGTGTCGCGCGCCCGTATGGCACCAGTCCCACGCTGTTGATTCTCGTGCTTTGTTTTTGCACATTCTTGATTTCCGGCTGCGGAGTCAACCTCCGTTCGGGTGCCGGGCAGGCTGCTTCTTCGGCTTCGGGTTCGGTGAAACTGGCCGGACTGACCTGCAGCGGATACTCGCTTACGGGCAGTGTGAGTGACCAGTGCACGGTGTCTCTTTCGGCGACGGCGGGCAGCGGAGGGTTTGCGATCGCCCTCGCCAGTTCGGGTTCCGCGCTCACTGTTCCCGCGACCTTGAGAGTCCCGAGCGGGTCTTCCAGTGCCGCGTTTTCTGCTCAGGCTGGCAACGTGAGCTCGACCCAGTTTGTTACGATTTCCGCAGCGGCAAATTCCGTTACCAAGACGTGTGCTTTAACCCTGTATCCCCCAAGTGCAGCTTTCAGCCTGAGTCCCACGTCGCTGGCCTTTGGCAATGCTGACGTGGGTTCGTCTGTGAAACAGTCTCTAACCATCACATCTACCGGCAGCAGTTCGCTGACCATCCGCTCCGCCAGTATCTCGGGAACAGGCTTTTCAGTCAGTGGTGCTTCTTTTCCGGTCAGCGTCAATCCGGGGAGTAGCGCCACCCTTCAGATCGTGTTCACCCCCTCCGCCGTGGGTTCTTACGCGGGAACACTCACCTTGGCCACGAACGCGTCGGGTGCCGACACCACGAATGTAGCCCTTTCCGGAAAAGGACAAGCCGCCGCGACGAAACCGTCCTATCAGGTTAAATTAAGTTGGAGCTTGCCCAGTTCCTCCTCCGACGCGACTGCGGGCTTTGACATCTACCGAGAGGCCAGCGGAGGTTCGTCGTATCAACTGTTGAACCAGACACCGATCAGTTCAAGCTCGTATACGGACACCACGGTCGCAAACGGTGTGACCTATGACTACTATGTAGAGAGTGTCGATGCGTCCGGAAACCAGAGCGGTCCTTCCAACGTGTTCACCGCGGCCATTCCGTGAGAG
>JAJZIF010000581.1 GCA_021810735.1 Acidobacteriota bacterium | reverse complement strand
AAACGGGACTGCTTATCGTAGAGGCTGGTGATGCAGCCATTCTTGGGATCGACTACCACACGCAGGGCAGAGTTTTCCAGCGTGGTGCCATCGACTTTCAAGTCGCTCGCAACCTTGCGCATGCCGGGCACGGCATGCAGCACCGTGTAGCCGACGGAGGGAACATCCTTCGGCTCCAGCAACAGACGATAGCTGTGGGTACTTGAATCCTGAGAAAGAATCTGCATCGGTACAGGCATACCGTGGGCGTCGAGTACGGAGATCCCATTCGGCTCCGCCTGCGGCATCTGCACATTCACTTCAACAATCCCTGTGCGATTGAAGCTCAGGGTGTTCCAAATGAGGATCGGAACCCCGGTGTGGGCGTCGGTGTCAATGTGGCTGTCGATGTCCGACAGCGCGTTGTGCGTTGCGCCCATGGCGGTCCAATGGATTACATTGAACTGTTTTTGAGCGTCTTTATAGATCACGCCGATGCCGGAGCCTGCGGCGAGATCATGAAAGCCGTTGAAGACCTGAAGCTTCCATGCCGCGGTGAGTTGATCGTTGGGATACTCGAGACCGCCGAGCCAAGCCAGCGAGGAATATTTTTCCGCGTTCAGCAGCCACTCCGAGCCGTGCCGGAGGTTCCACTTCTGCTTGGCCTGGGTGGTGTAGGTGCCGCGGTGAAATTCCAGGTAGAGTTCGTCATTCCAAACCGGCAGACTGATTTGCCCCGCCGGAGGCGCCGACAAGGTTTTCTTGCCGGCAGCTAGCGTTTCATAGTTCCACACGGGAGCATCGGCAGTATCGACACGCTTCGCCATGGCATCGAAAAATGTGATCGATGTGCCAAATTCCGCGTGCGGATAGACCTTGTTGGGCTTCATCCAGCGAATGCCGCTGTCGAGCATGTCGCGGGTTGGACCGCCGCCGTGGTCGCCGATGCCGTAGAGATGCATCATCTCGTTCTGGCCTGGATTTAACTGGACAGCCGTGGCCAGATCGTCCGCCATATTCACCGGTTGAATCTGGTTGACATAGTCGTGCGGAAAATAGGTGAGCACGTGGCTGCCGTCTGGAGACTGCCACCAGAACAACTTCATGGGAAGCTGATTGGTCTCGTTCCACGTCATCTTTTGCGTGACGAAATAATCGATGCCGGACTTCTTGTACATCTGCGGCAACTGCCAGTTGTACCCGAAGGTGTCCGGGTTCCATCCGACGCGAACATCCACGCCGAAATTCTTCTGGAAGTAACGCTTCCCCAGCAGAATCTCGCGCACGGTGGATTCGCCATCGGGCAGGTTCAGATCCGGCTCAACCCACATGCCGCCGACCAATTCCCAGCGACCTTCCTTCACGCGCTGTTGGATCTGTTTGAACATGTCGGGATATTTATCCTGCATCCATTCGTAGTACTGTGCCGCGGATGCGGTGTAGGTGTAATCCGGATACTCATCCATCAGCTGCAATGCCGTGCCGAAGGTGCGGTGCACAACGTCGACCGTTTCGGTCCATGGCCATAGCCACGCGGCGTCAATATGCGCATTGCCGGTCATGTGGATGGTGTATTCCTGTAGCGCGGGACGGAGAGGCTCCAGCGTCGATTGCGCTTTATTCAGGGAAGCGTCGAAGGCCGTCCGATCGCCCTTATCGAGGGCCGAGAGATCCACGGAGGTGGCGGCATCGTCGAGAGTTTTTTCGCGGGCAGCGAGTGTCGTCGCATCCGGCGTGATGGTGGGCAGCAGGTATGCGGCGGAAATCAACTCATCGCGAAGATCTTCCGAGTTGGGGCGATTGCCGGCAAAGACAACGTCCAGCCGGAAGCCGCGGATAGGTTTTGGCTCGGGCGTGTCCAGCATCTTGACTGCGATGAGGATTTTGTCGCCGGGCTTGGCACTGCCGAAGAGCATCTGCTTTTCCAGGCTCTCTCCCAGCGCCACGCGGCTGCCGTTGAAATAGAGAATGTCCGTGCCCCGGCCCGACGCCATCATCTGCAGCCAGATCTGCGAGCCGCTGATGTCGTAGCCATTCACTGTTTTCGGAACTTCCACGAGACGCCGGAACCAAACCGCCCCCGCTGGCGCGGTAAAGGGAAAATGGACGGTTTGCCAACCGCTGGTATCGAGATCGGGCTGTTCTCCGTGGGGAACATCGCCGACGTGATATTGCCATTCCTGATCGGGGATGGAACTGAACGTGCCTAAACGATCCACAGCTTGTTGCGCCTGCGGCGGGAAGGTATACGCGCCGGCTGGAGCTGGAATCTTGCGCGTCTGTCCATAGGCAAACACTGCAAAGAAAGCGAGACCGAGCACCAAGGAAAAAGGGGGAAATAGAATGGGAACACGCTTCACGTGGTTACTCCTCCGGGGGAATTCTACACTGCGTTCTGAAGTGCATAGTGATCCGACGCACGCAAGGGATGGGTATTCTCTGGCGGGCGCGGGCAGCAGTCTGGAAGTGGAGTTGCGTTCAGGCGTGCGGTTCGCATGCGATTTCGTCGGATACAGGGGACGCCTCGACAAGACAATAGCCGGCCGTCAGCAGTACCAGAAAAATCCAGAAAACGTTGGCCCCCAGCAAGTGCGCGATCTGGAGCCACGTAGGCGCTTGCAGCAGCACATCGAAAACTCCAAGCAAATATTGCGCGATCAGCGTGGACAGCACGGCAATGCCGAGCATGCGAGCCCCCGAAGGCGCGGTGCGCCGGAAGGATTGCGCGAGCAGCCACGCGATGAAGGCTCCAGCGAGGAACGCGCTGGCAGGATGAATCCAGCGCAGACGAAGTAGCAGCGGGGCAGCCGGAGAAAAATCCTGTCGAATCGCAGCGAGGAGAGAGGAGGAAGGGTACAAAGTCTCTCCCAAGGCAACCAACGAGCCGG
>JAJZIF010000580.1 GCA_021810735.1 Acidobacteriota bacterium | reverse complement strand
GTTCGCGAATGAACCGTCGCCGCTTTCTGAAGCAACTCGGCGCGGCCGGTATGACCGCGAGTGGGGCCCTGAACTTGCTCCCGCGCGTTCAGGCGTTTCCATCGGCTCCCGACCCGGCGCCGATTGTCGGCGGGCCGGTAAAAAACCGCGCTCCGCTTGCCCCAAACGCGTTCTACACGTTACCGCTCGGTTCGATTCGCCCGGCAGGGTGGCTGCTGCGGCAGCTTCAGATTCAGGCCGATGGCCTGAGCGGTCATCTCGATGAAACGTGGCCCGATGTCGGTCCCAACAGCGGATGGCTCGGCGGAACGGGGGAATCCTGGGAGCGAGGCCCATATTTTCTCGATGGCCTGATACCGCTGGCATATTCGTTGAACGATCCGCGCCTCAAGGCCAAAGCGCAAAAATTCATCGACTGGACATTGAGCACGCAAAGCGCGAACGGCATGTTCGGTCCCCGCAGCAATGACGATTGGTGGCCACGCATTGTCATGCTCAAAGCGCTCACGCAATATCAGGAAGCAACCGGGGACACTCGCGTCATTCCCGCATTTTCCCGCTACTGCGGCCATCAGCTGGGCGCTCTGCCAAACCGGCCATTGCGCGACTGGGGAAAGTACCGCTGGCAGGATGAAGCGCTCACCGTCCTGTGGCTCTACAACCGCACGGGAGATCCCAAGCTGCTCGAACTGGTCCGGCTGCTGCACCAGCAGGGCTATGATTGGCAGGCGGAGTTTGTCGATTTCCGGTACACGCAACGGACTACACCGCAAGCCATAGGACTGAAAAACGGGGCCAATCCACCGGCCGCAATGCAAACCCACGGAGTGAATAACGCGCAGGCAATCAAGGCCTCGCCCGTATGGTCGGTCGTATCCAATCTGGACGCCGATCGCGAAGCCGTCTTTCGCCAACTGGAAGCGCTCGACCGGTATCACGGCCTCCCCAACGGCATGTTTTCGGCGGACGAGCATTTTGCGGGCCCAAACCCTTCCCAGGGAATCGAGCTTTGCGCTGTCGTGGAAGCAATGTTTTCGCTGGAACAATCGCTTGCCATTCTAGGCAGGCCGGAACTCGGAGATCGCCTGGAACGTATCGCGTTCAATGCCCTTCCCGGAGCGTTCACAGACGACATGTGGGCCCACCAATACAATCAGGAGCCGAACCAGGTGGAATGCAGTCTGCACCGTAAGCCGTGGACGACCGACGGGCCGGAATCCAACCTGTATGGACTCGAGCCCAACTTCGGATGCTGCACTGCGAATTTTTCTCAGGGCTGGCCAAAATTCACCGCAAGCCTGTGGATGTCATCCCACGACGACGGCCTGGTCGCCGCCGCCTACGCGCCTTGCGAAGTCCACACCAGGGTTCGCGGCACAGACGTTCACCTGATCGAGCAGACCGAATATCCGTTTCGCGAAACTGTCCGCATCCTCGTCCATCCCGCGTCGCCTCTCGCCTTTCCGCTGCGTCTTCGCATCCCGGCATGGGCCCGGAACGCAACTCTTCAAGTGAACGGAAAACCTCAACCGGCTCCGCGCGTTGGCAGCTTTGCTCTGCTGGAACGCACATGGAGCGCAGGCGACCGGATCGAAATTGCGTTTCCAATGCCTCCGCGATTTTCGCATGGATTCCACAACTCGATCAGTGTCGAACGAGGCCCGCTCGTCTTCTCCTACGCCATCGGAGAAGACTGGGTCAAGCTTCGGGATCGCGGCATGACGGCGGACTGGCAGGTCTATCCCTCGACGCCATGGAACTACGGTCTGGCCGTCGATGCAGAAAAAGAAGAGAACGCTGAGCAGATTTCCGTGATGGAACTCCCAGTCGGCAAGGGCCCGTTTACCAGGCAGGGAGCGCCGGTCAGGCTCCACGCCAAGGCGCGCAAGCTGCCCAACTGGCAATCCGAGGATGGAGTTGCGAATCCAGTGCCGCCAAGTCCTGTCTCCAGCGATCAGCCGGAAGAAGCCATCGTTCTTCTGCCCTACGCAGCGGCCAAGCTTCGCATAACAGCATTTCCGCAATTGAAGAGCTGATCCGCGCCGCGGTGGCTATCCCGCTCAGGCGACAGAGCGAACAAGGCCGATGTGCCTGATAAAAAGAAATCGAGAGCGGAACCTGGAAAGGTCCCGCTCTCGCGTTGAGGTTGAGATTGTACCCCGGCAGTTTGCGCCGTGGCCGTTAGAAGTTATATTTCACGTTCAATTCGATGATTCTCTGGTTTGGAGTTCCGTCCTTGGTATCGAGATAGCCGAAGTTCTTGACCGTCCCTCCAGGCCCCGTATTCAGCGCGATCGCCTTCGTTCCATAATCTACGTTGTAGCGAAGCGTAAGCTGATTGCCCGAACTGAACTGCGGCAGCGGGTGGTTCAGCCAGTTGAATGCGGAGACGCGGAACTGCACGTTTTGGCTTCCTTTGATCTGGAAGGTTTTGTACATCGCCAAGTCGTTTTCGATGAAGGCGGCCATCCTCATATAGGGAAATCTCTGTCCTCCCTGCGTCCTCAGGGCCGGAGCGGAGAAGCACTTGAGTTGGACCCTCTGGTTGTATGCCAGGCCCTTGTTCGGATTGCAGGTCAGGACCGGCATAACCGCCATTCCAGCGTCTGTTCCGAAGTAGGTCGCGCCGCTGATGCCCGGGGTCACTCCCGCGGCAACCGCCGCCGCAGGTATGTTGACATAGCTCTCGGTCAATCCAAAGTTCGGACTGTTGAGAGTCTGCAGGTTTCCGCCAGACTGCCAGGACGAGATACCCGAGATCGTCCAGCCATTTGCGCCCATCTGAACCAGCTTGCTGTTGCCGTGGTACAGATCGCCTGCCTGGTAAATATAGGAGGAATTGAAGACGAACGTACGGTCCGTTGGAGCAGG
>JAJZIF010000579.1 GCA_021810735.1 Acidobacteriota bacterium | reverse complement strand
ACGGGCCGTCCGACTCCAATCGATCCGGCCATCTTCCCGCTGCAGCAGGGGCGCCAGCGTCGCCTGGCTGTGGTCCTGTTGCACGGCCCGCAGTGTGCCTTGCCGGAGACCGGTCAATGTCCGCACCATCAACTCCGCGCCCACAGAAGCGAGAATCGGAGAAAGCTCCACTGAAGTCTGCTCCGATGAAATCGGCACTCGCTCCTGCAGCAGAATATCGCCCGTATCAAGCCCTTCATCAATGCGCATGGTGGTTACGCCGGTTTCCGTTTCTCCGTTCGCGACTGCCCACTGAATCGGCGCGGCTCCACGATATTTCGGCAGCAGCGAGGCATGCAGGTTCAAATTGCCATACGGCGGCAGCGTGAGCATCCAAGGCGGAATGATGCGTCCGTAGGCCACGATAATGATCGCGTCGGGAACCATTTCGCCGAGCTGTTGCTGCAGTTCTGGATTGTTGCGAATCTTCTCTGGTTGCGAAAGAGCAAGGCCATGCCGCTTAGCAAACTGCTTGACAGGGGAGAACTGAACTTCCAGGCCGCGACCGCTGGCACGATCCGGTTGCGACAGCACCAGATCCACCGCATGGCCCGCGTACAACAATGCTTCCAGTGTGGGTACGGCGAATTGCGGGGTCCCGCAAAAGACAAGGCGCATCGTCTGAGACCAGTTCTCCTGTTGCCAAGTAAAGATGTTTTCCTGCGGCCTTTCTGTTCTGGAAAAGGTTACGCGTCGTTTTTCGCCAGAGAGATACCGCAGGATGGCCCCTCTACCAATCGCCCGCTTTCTGCAATCTTCGAATCTTCCGCAATTGCAGATCGCGTTTCAGCCGGCTCAGGCGAAAGATGAAAAGAATCCCGTCCAGATGATCAATCTCATGTTGCAGGGCCCGCGCCAGCAATTCGGTCCCTTCCACTTCAAACGTCTTGCCCTCTGCATCCTGGGCTCGCACTTTCACTTCGGCGGCGCGCACCACGCGATCGCGAATCTCCGGCAGACTCAGACAGCCTTCTTCCTCAACCTGCTTGCCGTTTTTGTCCACGACCTCAGGATTGATCAGAACGATTTTGTCCTCCGGCTTTTTCTGAAAGCTAAGATCGATGACGGTCAGCCGTTTTGAAATGCCAATTTGCGGCGCGGCCAGGCCAATCCCCTGTGCGTCGTACATGGAAATGAACATGTCATCGACCAGCTTGCGCAGCTCGTCATCGAAGACCGTCACAGGCTCCGCAGGCTGCTGCAGAATGGGGTCGGGAAATTTCACGATCGGATAAATCATCAGAACAGGTTTTATCTTTCAGGATTTTCAGATCAGAATTTGCGGATCTGATCGCAGTACCCTTGATAGTTTCGCACCATTTCACGCAAGGAGTCGCCACCAAACTTCTCGATGGCGAGTTTTGCCAGCGTCAACGCGACCATCGCCTCCGCTGCAACTCCCGCTGCCGGAACCACGCAGACATCGGAGCGCTCGTAGGCAGCCTTCACTTCTTCCCGCGTGGCAAAGCTGACAGAGGCCAGCGGCCGGCGCAGTGTGGAGATGGGTTTCAAGTATCCACGAATGATCAGATCTTCCCCATTGGAGATTCCGCCCTCAATGCCGCCAGCGTTGTTCTGGTCACGCGCAAAACGCGTGTGCCGTATCGTTTCCGTCTCAATCGAGTAATGGATCGAATCATGCACCAGCGAGCCAAACGCCGAGGCAGCCGTCACGCCACGACCAATCTCGACCGCCTTGACCGCCTGCAGCGACATGACCGCAGCCGCCAACAACCCATCCAGTCGCTCATCCCAATTGGCATAGGTTCCCAGGCCCGGAGGCACGCCATGCGCAACCACCTCAAACACTCCACCCACGGAGTCGCCCGTGCGCAAGGCCTGGTCGACAACGGCCTTCATGCGTTGCTCCGAAGTTTCGTCCACGCAGCCTAGCAGGACTTCCTCGCGCAACTGCAAAGCCGCAATTTCTGCCCAACTCACTTCACGATCCAACTCCGCGCTACCGACGCGAACCACATGGCTCGCAATAGCAATTCCCAAAGCTTCCAGCAACTGCTTGGCCATCGCGCCGGCTGCTACTCGCGCCGTGGACTCTCGTGCCGATGCGCGTTCCAGCACATAGCGCGCGTCGGAAAAATCATATTTCAGAGCACCCGCCAGATCGGCATGTCCTGGGCGCGGAGAAGCCACCGCCTTATGTTTGGCAGGATCGCCCACCGCAACCGGCAAAATCTCGGTCCAATTTTTCCAGTCGCTGTTCTCAATGCGAATCGAGATCGGAGAACCAATGGTCTTGCCGTGACGAACGCCCGAGAGAATCTGTCCCGTGTCGCGTTCAATTTTCATCCGGCCGCCCCTGCCGTAGCCTTGTTGCCGCCGCCATAATTCGCGGTTCATCTTGGCTTCATCCATGGGCACTCCTGCGGGCATGCCGGAAATCATGGCAATTAAACATTCACCGTGAGATTCCCCTGCGGTCGAAAAGCGGAACATAGTGTAAACCTTTAAATTATCGCCTTAAGTAATTATATTGAAATAGTAAACTACCTACTCGTAAGCCACTCGTATTGCCCTTCTGCCAACGGAACGACCGACAATCTCCCCTGTCGAACCAGCGGTGAGTCTCGAAACAATCTTTCCTCCTTCACATCGGCCAGCGTCGTTGGCGATACAGCCTTGCCAACGCGGATTCGAACCACCGGAACCTTCGGATCGCTGGCATCGACGGCCACTACAGTTGCCGTGCCAACTGCTGATCTTTCCTCGCCCGTGTGATAGATCACCAGTCGGTCTTTGGGCTGCATCTCACGCAGATGTTTCACCGCGGCGGGATTTGTCACTCCATCCCAGACGGTTTCACCATCGCGTTTCAGAT
>JAJZIF010000578.1 GCA_021810735.1 Acidobacteriota bacterium | reverse complement strand
CTATTTCTTGTATCGGCAGAATCGCCAGAAACTCGACTGCCGGGTACTTTGATTCGAACTCCTGCTACCCTTTTGTGGGGGAGGGCAAGAATGAAGGAACCAAGGCGTTTCCAATGAATCCGATGACACAATGGTTGAGACAATTGTGTAGGACTTGCATCGAGTCCGCATGTGCGCCAGATCACAAGCCCTGCAACAATCTCAGAGTAACGCGTTTCGTCGCTATTGCACACATCGTTCTCAATAAATCTCTACCTTCGATTCCAAAATGGAACTTTTTTGCACCATTCGTTTTACTTTGAGAATCTGCAAACGTGCATACACCGAGAATTTATGAGAAAACCGGTGCTTTTATCGGTGGACGACGACATCAGCGTGCTGGAAGCGCTGGTGCAGGATTTGCGGCGTCACTACGGGGGCCGCTACCGCATCATCCGGGCCGCCTCCGGGCAGGCTGGGCTGGACGTATGCATCGAGCTGAAGCGCAGGGGCGAAGCGGTGGCGCTGCTGCTCTCCGACCAGCGCATGCCTGGGATGTCTGGGGTGGAATTCCTGGAGAAAAGCATCGCGATCGTGCCGGCGGCGAAGCGCGTCCTGTTGACCGCCTATGCGGACACGGATGCCGCCATCCGAGCCATCAACGCAGCGAAAATCCACTATTACCTGACCAAGCCCTGGGACCCACCGGAAGAGCGGCTCTACGCCGTGCTGGACGATCTGCTGGAATCGTGGAGCCGGGATTATCGCCCGCCGTTTGAAGGCCTGCGGGTGATTGGCTCGCGGTGGCTGCCGGCCGGGCACCAGATCCGTGAGTTCCTTTCGCGCAATCACATCCCCTATCGATGGCTCGATCCAGGTCTCGATGTGGGGCTGCATTCCAGCGTGATAGCGGCGACTCCTGCAAGCACAAACGGAAGCGCGGATTCTGCCGCCCAACATGCGGTCGACCCGGGGGTGAACGGCGAAAGCGCCCGGCTGCTGGCTGAGTACAATCTTGATCCGGGGAAGTTGCCCGTGGTGTTGTTTCCCAACGGGGAAGCGTTAGTCGAGCCGGCGATTTCTCTACTGGCTGAAAAAGTTGGCCTGCGGATTCAGGCGGAGCGGGATTTTTACGATCTGGTCGTCGTGGGCGCGGGGCCAGCGGGACTGGCTGCGGCCGTATATGGGGCATCGGAAGGGTTGAAAACGCTGGTGATTGAGCCGGCGGCGCCGGGCGGGCAGGCAGGAAGCAGTTCGCGTATCGAGAATTACCTGGGATTTCCGGCTGGCCTGAGCGGGGAAGACCTGGCCCGTCGGGCCACGATCCAGGCAACGCGTTTTGGGGCGGAATTTTTATCGCAACGCGCCATCGGAATCCGCACCGAAGGGCAATATCACTTCATCCAATTATCGGGCGGCAATGAGGTCGCGTGCCACACAGTGCTGATCGCGACCGGGGTGGAGTATCGCAGGCTGACATCCAGCGGTGTAGAAAGGCTGACCGGCGCGGGAGTTTACTATGGCGCGGCGCTGACCGAGGCAATCTCGTGCAAAGACGAGACCGTGATGATCGTCGGGGGCGCCAATTCAGCCGGGCAGGCAGCGGTGCATTTCGCTCAATACTCGAAAAAAGTGATCCTGCTGGTACGGGCGGACTCGTTGGAGAAAGGAATGTCGCGGTATCTGGTGGATCAAATCCTTGCGCTTCCCAATATTGAAGTGCGGACGCGGACTGAAGTTGTGGGGGCCCGTGGCGATACGCATCTGGAGGCAGTTCGATTGCGGACGCCGGACTGCGAGTGCGAAGAGGCGGCATCGGGGTTGTTTATTTTTGTTGGCGGCGAACCAAAGACGGACTGGCTTCCCCCGGCGATTTTGCGGGAGGCGAAGGGATTCGTACTTTCCGGGCCGGATTTGCGGTTGACGGATAAATTTCAATGGAGCCTGGATCGTCCTCCCTATTTACTGGAGACAAGCGTTCCGGGAATTTTTGTGGCCGGCGACGTTCGGTTTGGAAGCGTGAAGCGAGTTGCGTCCGCAGTGGGTCAGGGTTCGATTGCGGTGCAGTTTGTGCATCAGTATCTGGCAAATTTCTAGAGGGGTTCGGCTTTCATCGGGAAAGAGAGCCGCTCGGAATCGTACGCGATGAAGAACGAAGGAAAACTCGCAGACCTGACCGAAGCAGAGCAGAAGGCCCTGCTGGCGGCGGTGCGCTGCCTGCCATTGTTCGCGGCGATGGACGAAAAGACGCAGAATTGTTTGCAGCAGGCGGAATTGATCGAAGCGGAACAAGGCGATCGCATTCTGGAGCAAAGCGGGATGACGGTGCACTCGTTCTGGATCCTGCTGGAGGGCGGATTGCTGGCGGAGTATGTGGAGCCGGATGGCACGCGCCGGCCGCTGGTCACGCACCGGGGTTGCGAAAGCTTTGGAGAAGTGCCTCTGCTGACTGGTTCGCCGAGCCGGGTGGAATGCACGATCGTCGAGCCGAGCCGGTTGCTGCGCCTGGATGAGGATTCCTTCTGGCTGCTGATGACCACATGTCCGCAGGTCAGAAAGGGGATTCTGACGAACATGGCAACGCGCCAGGGCGGCCTGATCGGCATGGTGATGCAGCGGGAGAAGCTGGCGGCTCTGGGTACGATGGCGGCGGGCCTGATGCATGAATTGAACAATCCCGGCAGCGCTGCGAAGCGCGCGACTGTGCAACTGCGGGAGGACCTGGCCCGCCTGCAGGAGCTGAATCTGCGCAACTGGAAGACCGGCCTGCAGGCGGAGGAGTTCGACTGCATCGCCGAGTTGCAGAAGTATGTTTTGCAGCCGCGCAAACTGGCGGCGACGACATCGCTCGATCAGGCCGATGCGGAAGAAACCTTGTCGCAATGGCTGGAAGAGGC
>JAJZIF010000577.1 GCA_021810735.1 Acidobacteriota bacterium | reverse complement strand
TTTCCTGTATGGCGGTACCGGCGGAGGACATCATGGCGGAAAAAACGGAACCTGCGCAGGCAGCACCCAAAGGATCTACCCCTGCGTCCAGAATCAGAATCGAGAATCACACCTTTGTCGGCTCCTTCTGGTGCGCCGCATGGCTGTTCACCATCGGATACCTGCACCTGAGCTTTTGGAAGGGCTTCTTTGCGATCCTCTTGTGGCCTTATTACATCGGCCAGCATGTCAGCGCAATCCTGCATTAGAGCACTTCCCCTATCGGTATCGTCCGAAGCAAGAATCTCAACGCAGCTTTTCCGGTAAGAAATGCTAGGCTTGGTGGAATTCAGAAAGTTCACAGGAATTGGGAAAATGGTCTAGTCCACCTTTTAGATTCAATAAGATCCCCACAAAAACACCGTGGGTTTACCAGTGAATAACGGGTACCCGATTCAATAAAATCAACCACTTCTCCGCAAAAACGAGGGGAGTCGTCAAACCTTTCAAAATCCGCTCCGGCAACGAAAATTTGCGCGTAACCCTCTGAAAACACGCGAAGTGTTACTTCGTTGCGGCGAAGCTGCGCATTCCTGGACAGCGCGTCCCCGCGCGGCCAGCCCTGGGTTGCTTCTCAGCTGACCCGCTGACTGGCCGACTCACTGACCGCCCGGATATGTCCTGGACCCGTTCGGCAGCACCCGCCCACCGCCTGCGCGCCTGTCGCATACCACCCCCGGGCCATCGCCCCAAAGCGCGCCTCCTCGGCCGCCGGCTCACAGCGTCCGTGCCAGCTCCGGGTCGCAGCGTCCCATGTCTCGCCCGAGTTGGGATAAACGACCACCGGCTTTTTCGTCCCCGCGCGCGCTTCGCCGATCAATACCTTTATATAGTCTGGCCGCGTGCAGTTGATCCCCACTCCCAGCACCTGCTCTGCTCCGTCGACCATCCGCGCGCACTCTCGCAACAGCTCGCCGTGAGCCACATGCAGCTCATCCCGGCAGGTGAACGAAACCCATCCCGCCGCACCCGGTGTCTCAGCCAGCGCCACCACAATCGCCTGAGCCTCTTCGAGCGACGGAACCGTCTCCACAGCCACCAAATCAGCTGCCGTTTCCGCCGCCATCGCCAGCCGCTCCCGGTGGAAGCTCACCAGTTCCTCAAACCCAACCCCATACCGCCCGTGAAACTCGGCGCCGTTGTGCAGCGCCGCCCCGAACGGTCCCAGCGAAACCGCAACCCAGACCCTCCGCCCGTCCTCGCGCGCATACTCGCGCCGCGCCTCCTCGGCCAGCTCAACGGACTGACGCATCGCCCGCGCCCAGTCCTCGCGCCCAAGTTCCCGATAACCCAGCGCCGAAATCTGGTAGCTCGCCGTCTCGATGCAATCCGCCCCGGCGCGCAAATAGTCCAGGTGAACTGCGACAATCTCCTCTGGAGCCTCATCCAGCACGTGGGCCGACCACAGCGGCCCGCTCAGGTCGAACCCGCGCCGCTCCAGTTCCGTCGCCATGCCGCCATCCAGCACTCGAATGCCGGCAAACTCACTCGCGGTCATCGTTCTCACTCACCCAGTCTCGCTCGCAACCACGAGCCCCGCAACCGCGCCCGCGTCATCGCGATTCCCACCGCCGCAACCGCGCATGGGATCGGCGCCAGGGCAATCGCATGAAGGTTATTTGAGACCTAGGAGTTGTGCGCGGTAGCGGTCGGAGGTGGCGGCGATGATTCTTCGTGTTTTGATGCTTCCTTTTCGTTTGACCGGATCGAGCCGGATGAGATTGAGGGTAATGTGTTTGAGTAGTGCGAGGTTGTGCGCAGCGGCCTTGGTGCGGGCGCGCATCTGGTCGTCGTTGAAGGATACATCCATGACCCAGTGCAATCGATTCTCCACCGCCCAGTGAGAGCGGATGGCCTGAGATATCCGTTCGGCATCGGGAGCGAGGCTGCTGATATACAAGCGCTGTTCATGGCTGGTCTTACCGCCGATGGTGCGTTCCGATTCCAGCACGATGAAGCAGCGCAAGCCTTTCCATTGCTGCGGTTTGTTGAGGCACTCCAGTTGATCGAAGACGGTACAGCGGCGGGTTTCGATGCGGCCATGATTCTTTTCCACGGTTTGGGTAAATGTGTGCGGCGTGTAGGCGGCCGGATGGGCGCGGAAACTCTTCCAGAAGTCCTGAATCGACTCGGCCAGTTTGGGCTGGTTGTCCTTGACCGCCAGCACATAGTCGGCGCCGCGCTTCTGAATCGCCTCGGCAATGGCGGTTTGCGCGCCCATGGCGTCGATGGTCACCGTGCAGCCTTTCAGCGCCAGGGTCGAAAGCAGTTCGGGGATGGCCGTGATTTCGTTGGATTTTTCTGCTGTGGCCCGCTGTCCCAGCACCAGCCCAGCTCCGGCGGCAAAGGCCGAAACCAGGTGCAGCGCCGTGGCGTCGACTCCGCCCGAGCGGCGGCTGGTCTTGCCGTCGATGGCTACGATCTCCGCGCCCAGAGCGGGCAGAGTGCTCGACACCCAACGCCGAAAAGCCGACTCGAACTGCCCCGGATCGATCAGCCCGAAGATGCGTCCGAAGGTGTCGTGAGAAGGAATCCCATGCGGCAATTCGAGATAGCCGCGCAGCCACTCCAGCTTTTCCTCGGCCCACAACTCGATCTCTGCAAACGTGTCGGCGCCCACCAGCACCGCGTTGACCGCCACCACCAGCAACTCCACCAGATCGTGCTTCACCTTGGCTGGCTGACGTGGATCGTCAATCGATACAAATACATCCGCCAACCGCAACCTGCCTTCCCTTTCCATCGCCCCTCCTGGAAACAGAAGACCGGTTGCCAACTCCCTTCGCCAGTGTCAGACCTGATGCCGAATCCAATCCGATACCTCCGCGTTCATGCGATTGCCTTG
>JAJZIF010000576.1 GCA_021810735.1 Acidobacteriota bacterium | reverse complement strand
GAGCGAATCGACAGCCTGAGCGCTTCGCACGTAATTGGGAGCAGGTTTGTCCCTCAATTTCGCGAGGCGACGCCGACACGTGTAAAGAACGTCGCTATACCCACTGACCCAAGATCCACCATGCAATGCGTATGAGTCCGCGTCTTGGGCAATGCAAAATTTTGGGCTGTTCATCTTCGTTGGGTAATCTGTGACGATGACGCTATTGCCCTTAAAGTCGATTGTGAGCCTAGATGCATTTCCGCAAGAGTTCGGATCAGTGTTGTCCGCCACTATGCCGTCGCGAGTCCAAGTAGACACCGTGTACTCTACCGAACCGGCCTGAAGACTTCTCCCTGGAAGCACAAACACCAGGACGTAAGCATCAACTTCTCTGCAGATATTCTCATCACGGTTACATGTAATTTTGGCAGTTATTGGATATGCCAACTGCTGGTCGTTACTTCAGCTTGTAGATTGCCAAAAGCCCTCTGCCGATGCCCAGCCAATGGATCCATCGTGGGAAACTCGCAAGGGGACTTCCATTTTCACCCATCTCGGTGCTTTGTCAGCGAGGCGGGCTTGCTGGCTCGACTGGGCCTTGCTCCCGATGTGGGCTCGACAGTTTGCCATGATGCGAAAAGTAGCAAGGCAGGGGATACAAAAACCAGCAGACGCACCGGGCTTCCTTTCCCGTCGCAAGGATCCTACCCCACACCTTCGGCCTGAGGTTATTCAGATCTCAATGTATCGAACAGATTTTTGTTGACGAGGAGAAAAAGCAGGTTCCTCCACTGCGGTCGTCCGCTACTGCGGATCGACCTCTGGTCGGGATGACAATACTTCGATCTCACCTGATACGCTAGACGTATCCTATGAGCGAAACACAAACTATTTCTGTGCCTCTTGCAGAGCATCTCCTGCGCTGCATCGGATGCGGGGCGAGGATTGACGGAGCGGAGGCGGCGGAGGATTTTCGCTGCCGAGAGTGTGGGAATCTGTTCGAGGTGGAATATCCCGGGTTCCTGCCCTGTGGCGACAAATCCACGATTCCGTCGGGGTATGCGCCGGGGGACGGGACGAGGCGATGGAAGCAGTTCTGGAATGACCGCCGTCTGTCGCGCGACCCGCTGGATCGCAGCGGCGTCTGGCGTTTTCGCGAGCTGTTGCCCTTCCTGAAAGACGACCGGAATGTGGTGACGCTGGAGGAGGGGAATACGCCGCTCTATCGTTTGCCGCGCTGCGCGGAGAGACTGGGGATGGAGCATCTTTTCGCGAAGCATCAGGGGATGAATCCCACGGGCTCGTTCAAAGATACGGGAATGACGGCGGCGCTGTCGGTGGCGAAGGAGCGGGGATTTACGTGGGTGGCGTGCGCGTCGACGGGGAACACCTCGGCGTCGATGGCGGCGTATGCGGCGCGAGCGGGGATGCGGTCCCTGGTGCTGATTCCCGAGGGGAAGGTCGCGTGGGGAAAGCTGTCGCAATCGCTCGATTACGGGGCGGTCACGTGTCAGTTGAAGACGGATTTTGACGGATGCGTTTCCGTGCTGGCGGAACTGGTGCGGCGCGCGCCGGTGTATCTGCTGAATTCGGTGAATCCGTATCGGCTGGAGGGCCAGAAGACGGCGGGCATCGAGCTGGCGGAGGCGATGGATTGGAAGGTGCCGGACCATCTGATTGTGCCGGGAGGAAACCTGGCGAACAGCTCGGCGCTAGGCAAGGGATTTCTGGAGCTGCTGGCGCTGAGAATGATCGATCGGCTGCCGCGCATCAGCGTGATCCAGGCCGAAGGCGCGAATCCGCTGTTTCTGAGCTGGACGCAGCACCAGGGGAACGAATTTGCTGCTGTGGAGGCGCATACGCGGGCGACGGCGATTCGGATTGGGAATCCCGCGTCGTGGCAGAAGGCGGTGGGAATTTTGCGCGCCACGGGCGGCTGGTGCGAGCAGGTGAGCGAGCAGGAGATTGCGCTGGCGAAGGCGGAGATTGGCGCGGAAGGCATCGGCTGCGAGCCAGCCTCGGCGGTGACGCTGGCGGGACTGAAAAAGTTGAAGGCGCAAGGGCACATTGGGAAGCAGGAGACGGTGGTGCTGCTGCTGACGGGGCATACTCTGAAGGACCCGGAATACACGATCGACTTGCATCGCGGGAAATTATTGACCGCGGAGGAAACAGCCGCGATGCCGTCGACACAGCGGGCTGAATTGGAAGCCATGGCGTCCGCGCCGAAGGTGCTGGAGCCCACGGTCGACGCGGTGATGCGCGTGTTGGACCAGGCGGTGCAGGGCCGGATGGTGCGCGGATGAAGAAATCTGTGCAAAGCGTGCATGTTCGTCTGCCTGCGACTTCGGCCAATCTGGGGCCGGCGTTCGACACGGGTGCACTGGCGCTGAACATGCACCTGGATGTGCGGGCCGAGGCCGCCGACGTCTTTGGCATTACCGCGCGGGGCCGGGATACCAAGGCAGTTGGCAAGCTGGAAGGCAACCTGATTCTGGAGACCTACCGGCGATGCATGATGGAACAGAGGCGGCGGGTGCAACCGCTGCATTTGAGCGTGAACAACGGAATCCCGCTGGGAATGGGCTGCGGCTCCTCGGCGGCGGCGCGGCTGGCTGGCATTGCACTCGCGGTTGAATTCGGCGAATTGGGCTGGGGTGACGACGAGATTCTGGCGGTATCGACGTTTCTGGAGGGACATCCTGACAATGCGACTGCCTGCTGGCTGGGCGGGATGACGGTCTCCGCGGTGACGGCGGGAACGGCGTCGGCGGACGGCGGCCTTTCGCAGAACCTGCCAACTGTGCACGTGGCACGGCTGGACATCCCAGAGCATTGGAACGCTGTCGTGGTGCTGCCACGGGACCCGGTGCGTACGGAAGAATCGCGGAAGTTATTGCCCGACTT
>JAJZIF010000575.1 GCA_021810735.1 Acidobacteriota bacterium | reverse complement strand
TGCGCTGGAACGCGAGCATGGGAGCCTGGTTCTGGGATTGCAAAGACGCCTCCAAGAGCAGGCGGAACAGGGAAAAACGCCGGCTTCTGTATTTACCACGTTGCGCAACGGGCTCGGCGGACTGATTGAAGGCATGGAGGCGCGGATTCCAGACCGCAGCGTGCGCAAGAGAACCGCGATGAACTCTGTGGCGCGCGCGGGCGGCCGCTGGCAGTTATTTGCTTCACCCTCGCAGACTGCCAGACAACAGCCGGAAGATTTCGATGCGGTGGTGCTGGCGACTCCGGCCAAGGCAACCGCACGCTTGCTCGCCCCTCTCGATCCGCGGATGGCTGAGTTGTTGCCGCAGCATAGCTCTTCCGCCATTGTGGCAGCGTTCGCATTTACGCCGGAACAGGCCAGAGAGATGCGAGTTCCTCGCGGGTTTGGCTTTCTGGTCCCGCAGCGGACTGGCTCTGCAGAGCCGGTAGCGGACAGCAGTCTGGACGCGCTGGCCCAGCGGGCCTTGCTGGCTTGTACGTTCGTGGACCAGAAGTTTCCCCATCGTGCTCCTCCTGGTGCGGCGTTGCTGCGAGTGTTTTTCGGTGGGGCCACCGCGCCTGGGCTGTTACAGGAAGACAATGAAACATTGCTCAGCCTGGCGCACCGGGCACTGGGAAAAATTCTGGGCAAGCTGCCCGAGCCTAAGATATCGCTGGTCCGTCGCTGGCCAGATTCGCTGCCGCAGTATGAGGCCGGTCACCTTGATCGGGTCGCGGAACTGGAGGCGCGTGCCGCCACACATTCAGGTCTTCGGCTGATCGGCAATGCATACCACGGTGTCGGCCTGCCTGATCTGATTCGCGCCGGACGAATGGCTGCCCGCGCGATGATTCAGTCGTAGCGCAATGCTTCGACCGCATCCATCTGCGCCGCGCGCGTGGCTGGCAGCGTGCCGAAAAGTATGCCCACCAGCATGGCCGTTCCCAGGGAAATGACGACGGACCACGGAGAAATCGGGATCAGATCTGCAGGCAGAAAAAATCTGGCGGAAAGCGGAATCGCAAGCCCCAGCAGTGTACCCAGAATGCCGCCGCTCAAAGAAATCAGCACAGCCTCAGCGAGAAACTGCAACTGGATTTCGCGATAGGTTGCGCCCACCGCCTTGCGGATGCCGATCTCGCGAATACGGGACCGCACCGTCGCCAGCATGATGTTCATAATTCCCACTCCGCTGACGGCCAGCGTAACGGCGGAAACCAGCAGAAGAACGACGGTCAGAATGTTCGCGATTCTCTCCACGGTGGTCAGCAGCGCGGCGTTTTCGTTCACGTCATACACAGAGTTCGCGCGGTGACGCGACTGAATCACTTTAGCAATTTCATTCCGGGCCCGCGGCACATCGCTGAAGTCGCGAGCGGAAAAGAAAATCTGTTTTACCGCGTCGGTGCCGGTAAAGTATCGCGCGACAGGATAAGGGATCAAAATCGTCTGATTCGCAATTTCCATTTGCCCGTAGGTGTTTACACGCTCCTTGAAGATGCCAATGATTGTGAACGGGATCCCTTTGATGGAAAATGTCTTGTTGATCGCGTTGTTCATATCTCCGAACAGATTCTCGGCAAACGGGACCGTGACTACCGCCACCTTGGAGTGGCTGATCGCGTCCTGTTCGTCGAAAAAGCGGCCCGCGAGCACCACGAGATTGCGTACTTTTCTGTACTGTGGCGAGACGCCAAGCACCAGAACGTCCTTGACCTTGCCGTCGCCGAAACTGATGCGGTCGTGCATTTCCAGCATGGGAGAGGATGCCACGATGCCCGGCACCTGTTCATCCACAGCGGTCAGGTCATCTTTTTTCAGGAAATCCGGACTTTCATCACCGCCCCCCTGATAATCGGCGGTGATCATATTGGAGCCAATCCCCTGGATGTAGTTGACGGCGTATTGCTTGCCCGTCAGCCCGATGGTCACCACCAGAATGACCGAGGCCGAACCCATCACCATGCCGAGCGCCGTCAGCGCAAACCGGACTTTATTGGTGCGGAAGCTGTCGAAGGCAAGATGAAGAATCTCGCTGAGCACCATCGTTTGCTTGGCGCTGGCAAGCGTTCGGGCGAAGGACGGATTGTGGATGCGCGCGGACACTGTTCACCGGGGTCTGTCGACCCGCCCCGCACAACGATTCCTTGCGCCGGGCAGGCGATCCCTTTTTCCAGCATACCGCCAGATCAAGGCCATTTGCTCACCCCGGCGGGCAAACCGGAGGGCGGGCCATCGTACACTGGATCGAGAAGGTACGCCGCGACCGCGGAGGGATGTGTGAGCGGTTGAAACAGGCGGTCTTGAAAACCGCTTTACCCGCAAGGGTAACGGGGGTTCGAATCCCTCTCCCTCCGCCACAATTTATTCTCTTTAATCGCTATTCTTTTCATGGTCCGCCGTGGGGATTACCCCCCGCGATCCATCTCTCAAGGAACGATCTAACAAAAACACATCCACGCCCTATAGCAAGGGAGCGTTATCCCCAGGGGGAATCACCACTGCCAAACCCATTTCACGAAGCGAATGACTCCGATCAAAAAAGACACCGCCATCCCGGTGATGAATGCGATACGGATTAGCCAAGCACCTTTCGAACCGGCATCGGTGCGGATGCTCATAACTAACTGAACAAACCAACACGCCACAGTTATAAGAAGCCACGCCCACCAAGAGATGCTCGTTAGCATTTATGGACCTCTTTGTGTTTTCGGAAAGTGTCGTGAATGTTGACCTTGCCCGCGGAAAACGTACTCCATATGGCGCTCTGAGAAGATATGGAAGGAGCAGCGCAGATGGAGCGTATACCGAGGAAGGTATACACGTACGAGTTCAAGCTGGAGGCGGTACGGCTGGTGGAGTCCGGCCAGAGGGTTGCGGAGGCGGCGC
>JAJZIF010000574.1 GCA_021810735.1 Acidobacteriota bacterium | reverse complement strand
ACAGCATCGCCTTCGATCCGGCATCGAGCGACGAGGACCTGCGCAGCCTGCTGGCGGAGTTTTATGCACAGCGCACACTGACGCATCAACCGATCGACCCGGTCGACTGCGCCCGCGCGATTCTCTTCCTCGCCGGACCCGAAGCGCGCTGCACCACCGGCCACATCATTCCTGTCGATGGCGGCCTGACCGAGGCCTTCCTCCGGTGAACGCTCCAGCCGATCGTCGAGCCGTGGTTGCGGTCGATCTGGGCGCGCAAAGTTGCCGCGTGTCGCTGCTCCGCTGGCTATCGGATAGTCCCCACATTCAACTCGTCCATCGCGCGCCCAATGCTCCCGTCACCAGCGATGGACATCTGCGCTGGGACCTGGCCGCACTCTGCGGCGCAGCGGATGGAGGCCTGCGCCGATGTGCCGCGATCGCAACCGAAGGCATCGCGAGCGTGGGCGTCACCGGATGGGCAGTCGATTACGTACGCCTCAACGCCGCCAGCCACACGGCTGCGGAGGGTCCTGCAAGGTCAACGCCGATCGCCGACCCATTTTGCTACCGTGACGCGCGCACCGCTCCTGCCATGGATGCGCTGCACCAGCGCATTGCAGCGGAACGTCTCTACCACCTGACCGGCATTCAGGTCATGCCTTTCAACTCTCTGTATCAGTTGTATGCGGACGGCATGGCCGGCATTCCAGCCAATCTTCCCTGGCTCAATCTTCCCGAATACATGCTCTATCGCTGGGGCGCACGATCGGTCGCAGAATACACAAATGCAACCCACACCGGCATGGTCGCCCTTGCCACGCAGCGGTGGTCGAAAGAAATTTTCGCAGCCGCCGACCTGGATCTTTCCGCCGCGCCTCAGATCGTTGCGCCCGGCACGATTGTCGGCCGCCTGCAAGGTCCGTTGGCTGAACTGGATGCGCTGCGCGACACCCTGCTCATCGCGCCTGCCTGCCACGATACGGCCTCTGCAATTGCCGGCATTCACGCAAGTGGCGACAACTGGGCGTACATCAGCTCCGGCACATGGTCGCTGGTCGGAACCTTGCTGGATCAGCCCTGTGCAGACCCCGAATCCGCGCGCCTCAATTTTACGAATCTGGGAGGGGTCGGCGGAAAGATTTGCTTTCTTCGTAACGTTAGTGGTTTGTGGCTTCTGAACCAATGCATCGAGGCCTGGCAACTCGCTGGTGACAATCGCACAGCGGAATATCTCATCGAAGAAGCAGCCGCTCTTCCTCGACCGCAGGCGCTGCTCGATGTCGATGACCCGCAATTCATCGCACCAGGAGAGATGCCGCAGCGCATTGCGAGGCAGCTAGAAGATCGCGGCGTATCTTCGACGCCGTTTCTTGCATCGCCGCCTGCCATGACCAATCTGATTCTTCACAGTCTCGCGGCGCGCTACGCGGCGGTGCTGCGTCAAATCGAAACGCTCACCGGCAAACGCTTTCAACGCCTGTATGTCGTCGGTGGCGGTAGCAAAAATTCCCTGCTCAACCATCTCACCCAGCAGGCAACCGGATTGGAACTGCTCTGTGGAGCACAAGAGAGTTCCACCATCGGTAATTTTTCCATTCAGCTCGCCGCGCTGGAGAGAACACATCGTAGCCGAACCGGCGCGTATCGTTGGGATGAGGATCAGAGCGGCATCAACGGCGATGCGGTCGCAAAATGGGTCGGAATCCTCTGCGATCCAGCAGTGCAGGCACCGCCGACGGAACAGATCCCTGCATCCCCCGCACAACCGGCGCCATCGCGCCTTACGAGGTAATCATCATGACGACGAAATCCGGTCAACTCAATTCACCCGACCACCTCTCGAAACATCTGGATCGCTTTGCGATTGAAGTTCCGTCGTGGGGCTTCGCCAATACCGGCACGCGCTTCGGGAAGTTCGTCCAACCCTCCGCCGCGCATACCTTGGAAGAGAAATTCGCCGATGCGGCCCAAGTCCATCAACTCAGCGGCGCCAGTCCCAGCATGGCAATGCATGTTTTGTGGGATTTTCCCAATGGCATGCACGATGTAGCCGAGGTGCGCGACCTCAGCCGGCATTATGGCATCCGCGCCGGAGCCATCAATCCAAATCTTTTTGAGAGCCAGCACTACAAATACGGCTCCTTCGGCAATCCCGACCCGGGAATCCGGCAGCAGGCGCTCGATCATGTCCTGGAATCCGTCGCCATCGCAAGGGAACTCGGCAACGTCGATGTGTCGTTCTGGTTTGCCGACGGTTCCAATTATCCTGGCACGCAAAACATTCGCCACCGGATCGACTGGTTTCAAGAGGGACTGTCCCGCACCCACGCCGCGCTCGCCCCCGGCCAGCGCATGCTGGTCGAATACAAACCGTTCGAACCGGCGTTTTACCACACCGACATTGCCGACTGGGGCATGGCGTTATTGTTCGCCCGCGCGGCAGGTCCGCAGGCTTTCGTTCTGGTCGATACCGGCCATCACTATCAGGCGCAAAACATTGAACAGATCCTGGCATGGCTGCAACGTGAAAACATGCTGGGCGGGTTCCACTTCAACGACCGCCGCTATGCCGATGACGATCTCACCCTGGGTTCCATCGATCCTTACCAAGTCTTCCGATTGTTCCATGAAATTCTGTCCTACCATTGGGAGCATCCGCAAGCTGCCGCCCCCGCCTACGTCGTCGACCAAAGTCATAACCTGAAGAACAAACTGGAAGCCATGTTGCAGACCGTGCTGACTGCGCAGGAACTCTACGCAAAAGCCTGCCTGGTCGATCATGCCCAGCTTGCACAACTACAGAGCGAATGCCGCCTTGTCGAGGCCGAGGAATGCTTGCGGTCCGCCTTCTGGACGGATGTACGACCGGCCCTGCGGACATGGAGACGAGAGCGCGGCTTGCCGGAAGATCCATTGCAGGCCCTCCGCG
>JAJZIF010000573.1 GCA_021810735.1 Acidobacteriota bacterium | reverse complement strand
AACTGATCGCGAACGCTTACTCGGGGCATCCGGCGCTCCGTGATAAGGCTATCGATCTGCTGTCGCCAGGTTCCATGTCGTCGTCGACGGCAGGCGATGCCAGGAAAGCGGCGATACTCCGCTATGCCCGCCGATGGCTGCGATCACGTCGTCCGCCGTATCCATCGATACCGGGCTGCCGGAACGTGCGACGAACAAGTACGGGCTTTTGCCTGAAACCCTTCCCATGGGACGCGGATAAGTCAGATACGCGCGGATAGCGGCCAGCAGGTTGCTGGAGGCTGGAATCACTCGCTCAGCGGTCTTGACTGCAGGCTCCTTGGACCGCGAGTCGTGCGGATCGTCCGGACGGCGAAGTACACGAATGCCATCGTCAGCGCCTCTTGGCAACGAATCCAGCCGCAGCTTGAGAAGCTCGCCCCGGCGTATCCCCAATTCCAAGGCGACCTCAAACATCAACCAGTTCCGCAATCTCGTGTGAGGAGAAAAGACTTCCGGAAAGCTCAGTGCGCCCTGCGCATCGCGCCGTGGGCCAATGCTGTTGCGGATCGCTCGAATCTCCGCTTCCTCCAGAGGCTCGATGCGGTCCGTTGCGCGCGCACCAGCCCGGAGAGAATGGAGAATCAGTCCAATCCTGCTCCGTTCCTGAGCGAGTTGCACGAGATCGATAGACCTGCGGCCGCCACGGTTTTCGCTATCCAGAGACCACTTCAGGAAATCTTCAACAATCGCCAGATGCTGATCGAAGGTTCCGGTGTCCAATTCCTGAACTCCGCCGGCGCTTCGAAAGCTTCTCGCCAGAGACTCGATCTCACGGTTCTGAAGCGTACACCCCTCGGTAAGATGGTCGTCGAGATCGAAGCCCGCAGCCTCTTGCGTCCATCGGTAAAGCTTCCCCAAAACTCGAAGGTTGGATGCCAGAGTGGAAGACTGAACCCGGTACCGCCTGTAACGCATGGCCCAACGAAGGGCAACGCGCGCTGGAATCCAGCTCGTCGCATCGACCAGGCACGGCAGGCGCTCTCCGGAATCGAGAACAATGTGAAGAACCGAGAATGTCTTCCCCTTGTCCGGCATCGCCCACCCCGCTTCGAGGACCAGTGTCCGCGAAATGCGTTAAAGGGCAAGGTTCCGGTGAAAACTGGACACGCATCGCATCCCAGCTCTACTCAAGTCAGATAAGCGATAACTGGACATGAAGTGGCCTGCGGTATCGGGGCAGAATCGGGCCCTTGGCGGTCGCCCTGGTTGTGTGCGCAAGTCACTCCGGCCTACGGCCTACGCGACTTGCGCACACAACCAGACAATGGATCGGTAGCTCTCAGAGTGAGACCTACAAGCTTGAAAGTGAACACTCCCGCAAAACCACGGATTAGAACGGAATGTCCGAAACCTCAGACTCGTTGGCCTGATGTTCCGCAGCGCCGCTCGACGCGCCCTGTTGTCCATTGTTGCCGTTGCCGGTTGCGCCGTTCGGCGAGGACAGCAGGATGAAGTTGTTGACGACGATTTCCGTCTTGTAACGCTTCTGCCCTGTCTCCTTGTCGTCCCAGGAGGAGTTCTGCAAGCGGCCTTCGATGTGGAGCTTGCTTCCCTTCACCACATACTTCTCGATGATTTCGGCAGCTTTGCCGTAGGCAACGAGGTTGTGCCAGTCGGTACGCTCTTGCGAAGCGCCGCTCTTGTCCTTGAACTTTTCGCTGGTGGCCAGCGAGAAATTCGCGACCGTGGTCCCGCCGGATGTGTGTCTGACCTCGGGCGCCTTGCCGGTATTGCCGATTAAAGCCACGTAATTATGTGATTTTGCCATGAGTATGTTCCATTGTTGACGGTCGCAAATCTCCGCGACCCTCAACAAGTTTTCCTTTCTGATTGTGTTTGGGTTTGTATTGCACTCGGATCGCCGCTCGTGGGGCCGCGGCGAAAACTTGCGTGGCCAGGCAAATCCCGGCCACAAAGAATTTATTGAACGATCAGGTTGCCGGTACGCTCCCAGATGTGCTGAAAGTTGCTCTCGAACCCCTGGACGCTTTGAGGGTCCTTGGTCAACAGGAGCGTGTTGTCCTGCTCGGGTTCGCCGGACCGCGACCAGTTGGCGGAACCTTCGCGAAGCATGTTCCCATCGGACCAGCCTTTGATGTGCATGAGCACTCTGCTGTTCTTCACGCGGATGGAGATGTTCGGATTGCCGCGAAGCATTGCGAGGACATACGGCTCCCGGCGCTGCTCTTGCGCGAACTGCTCCTCGTCGCGATAAATAGCGACCTTCACGCCGCGATTGGCGGCGGCGATCACGGCGCGCACAATCCGCACGTCGGTAAAGGCATACATCGCGATGTCCAGATGATCGCTGGTTGTCTTCTCCATCAACTGCACATCGATGTGCTCCAGGTCTTCGGCCGGAGCGTAGTGAATGGCTGTACCTTGCGACGGAACGTCGACAGGAGTGTTCAGGAATTTGTGACTGTACGAAGTAACGCTGCGGAGGGCACTTGCAGTAGTGAAGGAGCGGCTGTCGAGATCGGCGCTGCGACGATACGGCGCGAAATTGCCGCTGCAACCTCGGATGCCCATCCACATCACCGCGCACAGGATGCTGGCGGTGAGATAACGAAAAATATAACGAATCAAGGGACTGCCTCCATGCTGGGGTCTTGTGGAACATTGCTGGGAAAGGTGTAGGGCTCTTTCCTCTTTCTGTGTTTCGGCCCTTGGTCCGGCGGGCCTTCGGTGGATGCGGGAACGGCGGCCGGTTTGGGGACTGGTTGCGGTGCTGGAACGGGAAGCTGTATCGAAGGCAGATGTTCAAAGTGTGTGTGCATGCAGGCCGCGCATCTCGTGCCGGCAAGGGCGCACGCGATGTAAGGCTTCAGGTACTCGGGAAGATCGACCGCTTCCCCGGACCGGTCCAG
>JAJZIF010000572.1 GCA_021810735.1 Acidobacteriota bacterium | reverse complement strand
CTCCCAAGATGCGCTCCGACCACGCGGAGATTGGGGTTCTCCTCCAGCAGACGATCGCGCGCAAGAAGGATTTGCTCCTTGGACGCAGCGTGGGACTTATTGTACATGTACCATTCCGGGTGCTCCATGTAGTAGGAGTAGTCGGGCGAAGTGGGATTGGGCGGCTCCCATATCGTGTTCGGGTCAGCGACATGCGCGATCAGGGTCTTATGGTGGGCGGCAATGTCCCGATAGATCGGCTCAAAGACGGGGTTGTCCGGCAGGATGTAGTTACCCTTGACGTCTTTGATTTCCATGCCGATGTTTTTCCATATCTTTACCGCGACGGCCCCCTGAGCGAAATCCCGGTTGATCTCACGGACTGCATTCTTAGAAAAATTCGGCTGGTTGAACTTGTACGGATCGAAGGTCGTGCATAAGGACGCGTGCCCAGCACTGTTGTGGACAACTCCCCATGCGGCCTTTCTTGCCCCGGAAAAATTTGTCCATGTTGCACGGGTCTTGTCGTTATCGACAACGACCGTGATGTCCAGGATATGTAGGTTGAGCCGGTCGAACATGGCGAAGAATCCCGGCGAGCTTTGGTAGATATGCGTGTGCGTATCGATGGGATTGAGAGCGACGAATTCCTGTAATTCCTGACTGGAGAAAGGGCCGCTGACAGGCGCGATTACGGCCGTTGCAGGCGAAGGAGGGGGCGAGGGTTGCGTCGCCTGTGGCTTGCCGCATGCTCCTACAAGGAATACCAACAGCAGCGAAAAAACAATCTTTTTCATGATTCACCTCATGGAGGATCAGACTGGATGGTCCAATATCTCCTCATCTTTGGGGTCCCAGTACAGCTTCTTGCCGCTCCAATACGACTGGGTCGCCATGATGCATACGATGGAGTGAGAGAAACCATGATCGACGGTTGCATTGGGAGCTTTCCGGTCCCGCATGGCATACAGCCAGTTCAGCATGTGACCTACGTCGTCATCTCCAGGACCCAGCGAGTTGGGAGGCGGCGCACCGAGAACATGCACCATCTCCTCCCGGTCGCTGGACGAGCCGACTAGAGGTGCCCGGTAGTACACCGGCCCAGTGTCGCTCGGATCGTATTCTTTTCTTCCGCCTTCGCTGGTGACGGTGAACAGAGACGCACCCTCGCCGCCATAGTTCACGATGGTGCCGTCGCGCCCTTGGATTCGAGAAAAGCTGCGATAGCTATTTCCAAAGATGGTCTTATAGGTGTAAAGAAATCCCTTCGGATACGTGATCGCTGTAACGCAGGTATCGGGGTTTTCCCGTCCGTCTTTCCAGGTGAAAATCCCTCCGTTCGCTACCACGCTCTCTGGATAGACTTCATCCATCCAGAGATGCACCATGTCGCAGCCATGGCTGAGCCACTGGTCGAAGATGCCGGACGAGTAATCTTTATAGAGCCGAAACTCCAGATACACATGCGGGTCGAATGGACGATACGGTTTTCCCAGCAGCCAACGCTTCCAGTCGGTGTCCTCTTCGCGAAGTTCCGATTTGCGATCATAGAGCCACTTCTTCCACTCCATGTTTTCGTCCATCAACATTCTGGGGGAGATGCCGGTATCCACATCCACAAACCGCCACCGCTCCTCATTTACATTCCATTCCTGCTCGATATGGACAACATTGCCGATTCGTCCGGAGCGAACAATGTCACGAACTTTCAGGAAATATGGCTGGCTGCGATGCTGCGTTCCCATCTGAACGACCTGCTTGGACGCTTTGACGATGTTGCGGGCCTCTTTGGCCTCCGCGAGGACATTGGCAAAAGGCTTCTCCACATAGCAATCCTTGGCCGCCTGCACCACTTGTATGCAGAGCTTGGCGTGCTGGAAATCGCCGGTCGCAATCATCACGCCGTCGATGTCCTTGCGGGCCAGCATATCTTCGGAATACTTGTAGGATTGTGGATCGAGGTTGAATGCTTTTTTCACCTGGGCGGCGCGGCGCGCGCGGGCCAGCGACCAGATATCGCAAACGGCAACTGTCTCCACGGGAAATTGCCGAGAAGCGAGTTGCGCCATGTGTACATGGCCTTCACTGCGCGCTCCGCACCCCAGTTGACCCAGGCGGATGCGGTCATTCGCACCTACAATGCGCGCATAAGAACGGGCTTCCATGCCTACTGCCATAGCTGCCGCGCTTGCCTGCTTGACGAATGTTCTCCGGTCTATGCCGACTTTTTCTTGGTCCGCCATTATGTTCCTCCGTCGGGTAAGCAGAAACCATTTCTAGCGTTTCGCTTGATCGTTCCCGTTCAATAGCAACGTGCTGTCCAACTCCGCGGCAGACTCCTGATCGAGATAGACGGTAGCGTCCGGATGGGTGCGGAGGATGGTGGCCGGACAGTCGGTTGTCATGGGCGCCTCCAGCATTTGCCTGACAATCTGGGCTTTACGCCGGCCCGGAACCGAGACAATCAGTTTGGGGACCCGGAGGATCGTTGGAATGGTCAGCGTCAGAGCACGCTCCGGCACCTCCTCAAAACTCTTGAACCAACCCTCTTCCAATTGTTGCTGTCGACAAACTGGATCCAACTGAACGATTTTCACATCCTGAGGGTCTTCAAAATTGGCCTCGCCGGGATCGTTAAAAGCCAAGTGCCCGTTTTCGCCTATTCCCAGCAGACAAAGTTGCGGGTCGCGCGAGCGCAGTTGGCTGGCATATTCCCTGCACATCAGATCGGGATCTGCGGCAGTGCCATCGATCTCAAAAAATTCCTTCATCGAAACGTGTTGCGTCAAATTTTCGCGCAAATAGCGGCGAAACGAGGCAGGATGGTCGGCAGGGAGGCCCTCATATTCATCCAGGTGAAAGCCGCTAATACGGTTCCAGGGAAGGTCTGGTATCGAGGCCAACGCGCGTAGGGTAGCGAGTTGGGATACGCCA
>JAJZIF010000571.1 GCA_021810735.1 Acidobacteriota bacterium | reverse complement strand
ATATCCGAAATCCACGGCATAGGCAACCAGCAAAATCAGGATGGGCAGGAAAATCGCAGTTTCCAGCAAGCTCTGCCCGGCGTCCCGCCGAAAACTCAGCCGACCTCGTTTCGCTCGCATTTCTGTGCGTCCTTCCATACCCTCTGCACCATTGACTGAGATATCCGCCACGCCTGTTTTCCGGGCGACTCCATACACCATGGAGACCATGTTTGCGCTTATTCTTCTCTATTCCGAAAGCAGTACCTTCGTAACGCACGCGCGGGTCAAAGCGAACAGGGTTTTCGATAACTTCGGTAATATCTTGCTACACGAGACATCTCCGCGACTAGGAATTTCGACTTCCCATGGTTACTTGCGTAATTGAAGAGAAGAAAGGCTCCATTCGCTGGCGAACGCCACGGCTTGTGAAGAAGCTATGCGGTTTTCCGGTGCTGCTCGCCGTTCTTCTAGCGCTCGTCGCGTTTCTCGCAATTCCAAAATCCATTGCAGATCCCGATATCGGCTGGCATCTGCGCAATGCCGAACATCAACTGCACGCTAACGCCTTCCTTCGCCAGGATGTCTATTCCTTCACGACGCATGGCAAGCCGTGGATGGACCATGAATGGCTGTCGGAGATTCCTTTCTACCTGGCGTGGCGAGCCTTTGGCCCGCGCGGGATTTTCTTCGTCACCGTGGCGGCGATTGAAGCTATCCTGCTTGGCATCCTCGGGCTCGGGTACCTGGAATCGAAGAGCATCAAGGCTGCTTTCCTGACCTGCTTCGCGGCAATTTTTCTGGCGGGCGTCTCCTTTGGCCCCAGGACATTGTTGTTCGGCTGGATGTTTCTCGTGATTGAGTTGGGTATCCTGTACAGTTTCGAACGCGAGCGCGATCATCTCTGGGCGTTGCCCTTTGTCTTTTTGCTGTGGGTCAATGCCCATGGTTCCTGGATGATCGGGCTGGTCTTGCTGGGCATCTTCGTTGTGTCTGGTTTGGTGGAAGGCACATGGGGATCGATCGAGGCAAAACGATGGACGCACCCGCAGATGTGGAAGCTTGCCTGGGTTTCCGTTTTGTCGGTGCTGGCGCTGTTTGTCAACCCTTATGGCTGGCGTCTGGTGCTGTATCCGTTCGACATGGCCTTCCATCAGAAATTGAACATTGCGAACGTGGAGGAATGGAAGAGCCTGGATTTTCATACACCGCGTGGCAAGATAGTGCTGGCCACGCTGGCGGCGGCCGTCCTGCTGCAACTGGTGCGGCGCAGAAAATGGATGCTGCATGAGGTACTGTTCGTGCTGGTCGGGACCTATGCCGCGCTGACCTACTCGCGCTTTTTATTTCTCGCCGCTATTTTGGTGTTGCCTTTTCTGGCCAAGGACCTGGCGGAGTGGATGCCGTATTATGCCGACCGGGACAAGCCGTGGTTGAACGCGCCGATCATGCTGGGCGCGATGGTCGCGCTCATATTGCTGTTTCCCACCGATCGCAAATTGAGAGACAGCGGCTCCAGCCTGTTTCCGGTGCAGGCCTTGACGTATCTCGAACATTTTCATCCCCAGGGGAACGTTCTCAATGACTACCTGTGGGGCGGAGATTTGATCTGGAACGTGCGGCAGGTGCCCGTCTTTATCGATTCCCGCGTGGATATTTTCGAGCGCAATGGCGTGCTGGCGGATTATCTCCATGCCGCCCGCATCCAGGACAGCCTGCAGATCCTGGACAAATACTCCATCCAATATGTGCTGTTCAGCAACCATGTGCCGCTGAGCTATCTGCTGGAACATACGCCGGGGTGGAAGGTGGACTATCAGGACAAGACAACCATACTTCTCGAGCGAACGAAGCATCTGGCGCAGGGAAAACAATGAGCCCCGCAGCGGAGACCGGAATGGCTGACCACCCCAAGGCACGAACATCGTGCACGCCGGGGACCACGGTTGGGATCGGACACGGTATTCTGGCTTGCGTTCTCTATGCTCTTGCCACTATCCAGTTGGTGTGGGGCTATCACAGCCGAGTGCCGTCGTATCTTCGTCTGGACGCGTATGAGAACGGGCTTGAACGCACGCCATTCCAATCAAGGATTCTGATGATGCTGGTGTTGCGATGGGCGCACCACAGCGCATTCATGAACAAGCTCGCCGACATTGTTTCGGCGGGCACGCCGATCTATAGATCCCATATTCGTCCCGAAGCGTTCGTCCTTGCAACCATGGATACGATGGGCGTTGTTTTTGCCGGCTGGGTGGCAACGCGCATCTATGAAGCAGCCTCCGAACGCCGATTGCTGACCGCGTACGTGTATCCGCTGGTGCTGGTCTTCTGCGCCACCAGCTACATACTGCTGCCCTTGCAGTCATTTCGTTTCTACTATGACCTGCCGAGCCTCGGGTTCTTTTCCGTGGGTCTCTATTTGATTTACTTTCGCAAGAATCCGCTGTGGTTCGCGGCCTTATTTGTCATCGCCACCATCAACCGTGAAACGACGCTGATGCTGTTGTGGTTTTTTGTGCTGGCGGCTGTCGCGGAGGGATATGCGGTCGACTGGCGCCGGGCTTACGCGCCGCGAACGCTTGCCGTGGTCGTGCCGCTGGCACTGTACTGGACTGGATGGCACATCTTTGTGGGGCGAATGTTCGCGCATAACCATCTGGAATGGATACGCCACTATGTGGTGAATGCGGTTTTGCTGGCGTGGCCGCCGGCATGGCCGCAGATGTTGAGCGCGGGCTGTTTTCTGATTCTTCCCATTCTTGTCTTCCGCCGGTGCGTGAAGGACGCAACGCTGCGGATCTGGCTATGGGCGCTGCCGGCATGGTTCGGCATCATGTTCGTCTACGGCATCCTGGTGGAAGTCAGGATTTTTGGAGAGCTGATTCCCTATCTCGCCTGCATGGCGGCGCTGATCGCGGAACAGACCATTCTAGGCCG
>JAJZIF010000570.1 GCA_021810735.1 Acidobacteriota bacterium | reverse complement strand
ATCCGTAGAGGAGAGAGGCGATCGCTTCCCGGTGCGTCGCGCTCGAATACAGATACCGGGTATCCGGCGTGACTCCAAAGGGTTGTTCCCGTAGGTTGTAATATTCGAGGACCATAATTTGCCTACGCAGTCTTCTTTGGGACAGCCACCACCACCGGAATCCCGAGCATGTCGATGACCTGGGCCGGCGTGTGGAAGGACGAGTCGAAGTACTCAACAAGATAGGCCATCGCGATAGCGAGCAGCGTGGCGAACGCTAGCGCGAACACCACCACGATCGGAAAGCCATGTGTCGGCAGCGCGGGGATGTCCGGAGGAACCGCAATCGCGACATTCGCGATTCTTGTTTTATCCAGTGCGTCGGATGTCCGCTCCTGCTCTCGCTTCGAAAGATAGAGTAGATAGTTATCTTCATTCGCCTTGACGCTACGCAACAGGTCCTGCTGCGTCAGGGCCTTTTGATCCAGATCGACCATCTGTGTTTGCAGGCTTTGGATGCTGCTCTTGATAGCCGCCAGGTTGGCGCGCTGAGCTGCGAGATCCGCCTCCGTTCTGGCCGTATCTTCCCGCAACAATTCAAAAGTGGGATCCCGATCCGTCGTCTGCGTCACATAGCGCGTCTTCTCGGCTGCCGAGATGGCTGCTTTGGCCGTAGCAACTTCCTGATCGGCTTCCTGCACGAGCGGGTAATTTGGATCGTACTTGAGCGCCAACTGCGTCCGTTTTGTTTCGGCGGCCAACAGAGCAGGCTGAAGATATTCGAGCAGCTTGTCTGCCGGGCTGGTGGATTGCAGCGTGGCCGACCGTTGCGGCACGGCCAGCATTTGCTGCCGATCGCTGCGAATTCGCTGCTGGTCCGCCGCAATCGACTCTTCTGCTTGATGCAATTGGCCGACGGAGTTTGTGACCTGCAGCGCTAGATTCGACCGCTCCAGGTCAGGGGCCGCTGCGCCTTGCTGCTTTTGGAAGCTTCTGAGGCGAGCTTCGGAAGCTTCCATCGCCTGGTGATAGTTCTGCGTCTCCTGCGCGAAAAACCGATAGGAACCCGGCGGCCGGTGGACTGCGACGTGCTTGACCAGATAGAGATTGCCGAGGGTGTTGAGGACCCCGTAGGAAAGCCGCGGATTGGGCGAGCTGTACGATACTTCGATCAGGTTTGTTTTGCTGCCGGCTCCCACTTTGATCTTTTTGGCCAGAGATCGCACCGCGCGTTCGACCCTGTCCGCGGCATCTTGCGTGGGACGAAATAGATTCAGAAAAGAGAATCCATGCTGCTTCTGAAGCCCGTTAGCAAGCACCACCTGTTCCAAAACATCGCGGCTCTTCAGAAGCTCCGCCTCGGAATTGATTTCCTCCTCAGAGACGGGGTTGCTTGTGTTGAGCACCTGAGTCGTGGCTCCCGTGCTGACGAGTGGATCAACACGTTCGCGGTTCACCAGAATCGACATGTGGGATGTGTACTCGGACGGCATGAGGATGCCGGCCAAAAGTACGACGGCAAGCGTGACCAGAAAGGTTGTGATCAACACACGCTTCCGACGAAACAGCGGCGCCGCCAACTCGCGCAGCGAGATGTCCGGAGCTCTTTCGTTTATCCAAGATTCAGAATCTAGTTCTTTCATGCGCTGCCTGCCTTTCCCCAGATATGTTTGTGCTCCCGATGCAATGAACCGTCCCTCAGAGTATGTTGGGTGTCGGATATGCTATGGGACTGTTGGCATTACGAATGTGCCCCCGGTCAGCGAGTAAGGCAAGTATTTATCAAAGCTTGTAATGAATTTTTCCGGCACGTAAATCATGTCGCCCGGCTGGATACTCGCATCTTCATCTTGGTGTTTTCCGCGCAAGATGTCCTTCATATTGACTTTTCTGGTCTCAAGCAAACCACTCGAAGTTCGATGGAAAAGAAGCACTTGCGTCTTGGCTGTCGGCTTCATGCCTCCGGCAATTGCCAGGGCCTCCGCAATCGTGATGTCGGAGCGAAGATCGTATTTTCCCGGTTTTCCCACTTGGCCGGAAACGGTGAAAAAGGGCTTTTGAAAGTCCTTGATATCAACTTCGATAATCGGGTTGTGAAGCGTCCCCACATACGCCTTTTGGAGCGCGTCCACCAACTCGGGAACAGTTAGGCCCTGCGCATGGACGCTGACCGCGTTCTGTAGGTTGATATAGCCATCGGGTTGCACGGTGACAGTTTGGTTGAGCTCAGGAGTGAGCGGAAAGGTCAGCAGTAACTCATCTTCTCGCTGAATGACATACCGGGAATTGCGCTGTACGAGTTGAGGCTGAGGAGATCGTGTGGCGCTCGGAACAGCCGTTGTGGTATTTGCCGCCACGAGGTTTGCAGCGGGAGGGGTTTGCACCCCCTGCGCTGCGAGAATCGCAGCACTGCCGCAAAAGAGGAGTGCTGCAAGTACTGCGCTGAAAACTTTTGCTCGAATCATGGCCTGCTCCTCATTCCTCTTGCTCAAAACCCGTGTTCGGCAGAAAGCGTAGATCTCACACCGGCAAAGACGGCCGGTGACGGGCAGAATGCCGACTCGACATCGGAAGCGTCGACATGGACGGCAATCGATTGCTGAATCATTTCGACGGAAATAACCAGACTGGTATCCGAACCGGAGCGGACAAAGGTTCCTTCGATTCCCGCAAGCACCCCTCTGGAAATACGGACCCGGTCTCCAACCTTGGGAGTGGGACAAGGAACGCATTCGATCCGATGCGACAAGACGATCCAGACAGCATCGATTTCCGCATCGGGGATTGCCTGAGGACCAGCGTGGCTTCCGATGAATCTGACGATCCCGGGAACCTTTAGAACGCGCAATTGGAGTTCATGGAGCATTGGGATTCGTACAAACAAATACCCTGGAAACAGCGGCACGTTCACCGCCTGCTTTCGATCGCTCCATTGTCGCTT
>JAJZIF010000569.1 GCA_021810735.1 Acidobacteriota bacterium | reverse complement strand
ATCCGAGTTTCATTAATGATCGGCTCTTGTTGGGCCTAAAAGGCACCATGTCGGAGTTCGAGCTGAATCTGCTGCGTCAACGGTCGCTGGAGGCGATCCGACAGAAAGCCCGTCGTGGCGAGTTAAAGTTTCATCTCCCGATTGGCTTCGTGTGGAGCGAAACTTCCAAGCTTGAAATGGACCCAGATCGTCGGGTGCAGCAAGCGCTTCATCTGGTCTTTTCCAAAATGACAGAGCTAGGCAGTGCCCGTCAGGTCTTGCTTTGGTTCCGCCGAGAAAAGGTCTGTCTGCCTGCCAGGGTTGAAGGAACCAGTCACCAGATCGTCTGGAGGCTTCCCGTGTACAACACGATTTACCACATCCTGCAAAACGCCATGTATGCCGGAGCATATGTTTTCGGAAAGACCGAGTCGCGCACCAAGATTGTTGACGGTCGCGCACGCAAGACGATTGGCCACCCGAAGCCGCAGGAATCCTGGACAGTATTGATTCGCGATCATCATCCGGGCTACATTTCTTGGGAACAGTACGAACGAAACCAGGCCATGATCGTAGCCAACTCCAACTTAAAGTGGGGAGCGTCACGCAAGGCGGGTCGAGGTGGCCACTCGTTGCTTACCGGCCTGCTTCGTTGTCGGCGTTGTGGACCGATGCTACAAGTCTCCTATAGCGGCACTCGTAGCAACGTGCCTCGCTATCACTGCAAAGGCGCCCAGATCAACCATGGCGAAGACTGGTGCATATCTTTCGGTGGTCTCCGAATCGATGACGCCATCACGCGGCAGGTACTGGAGGCGATCAGTGGTAATGCTGTCGAAGCCGCTCTGGATGCAGCCGAGCAACTGCGACAGCAGAGGCAAGACCAGCGAAAGACGCTTGAACTGGAGGTCGAGCAGGCACGATACGAAGCACGGCTGGCAGCGCGGCGCTACGAGAACATAGATCCGGAAAACCGCTTGGTCGCCTCCGAATTGGAAGCGCGTTGGAATGCGGCTCTCGTACGGGTCCACGAACTCGATGGCAAGCTAACACAGTTCGATGCCGGAAACGGGCTAGCACCTCTCCCTGATAAGGAAGTATTGCTCAGCCTTGCCCAAGACTTGCCTGCGGTTTGGAATGCCCCTTCCTGCGACATGCGTCTGAAGCAAAGGATCGTGCGCATCTTGGTACACGAGATCGTTGCCGACGTGGATGAGAACAACCGGGAGATTGTATTACTGATTCATTGGGCAGGAGGCCGCCACTCAGAACTAAGAGTTAAAAAGAAATAAGACCGGCCAGCACAGACGGTGCACAAGCATGGAAGTGATCGAGGTACTGAAGCAAATGGCGGGTGGCCATACCGATGAGCAGATCGCAACTACGCTCAATCGGCTCGGCTTCCAGACAGGGGCGGGCCATACGTGGAATGAGCAGCGAGTATACTCGGCGAGACATACTCACAATCTGCCTGCTTACGATCCTCAGCGCACGAAGGGCTATCTGACTTTGGAACAAGCCGCGCAGTATCTCGGCATAAGCGCAAACAGCGTACGTCGCATGATCAAACAGGACAAGTTGCCTGCAGATCAAGCCGTTCCCTGCGCACCTTGTAGGATTTCTGTTCAGATTTTGGATTCAGAAGCTATTCAGCAGGTGGTCAAGAAGATCAAGGATGGATTGCGCTGCCCGCAAACTCAATCGACACAAGAGCACGAAACCCTGTTTTCAATAAGTTAGTGAGGTGGTGCAGTATGAACCAGGATCGGGTGGACCAAGAAACAAGGCATCTTCGCGCCGTCCGACCCAGCCTGCCGTAGCCAGCTCGAAAACCAGATTGCGATTCATCTTGGGGTTGAACTGGAAGTCGAAGTTGTCCAGGCGCTTGTCCGCGTCGCGGAACTGCGCCTGCTTGTGGCGCCTCTCCAGCAGCCGCTTGCTACGGCAGGCCAGCTCATCGGAGACCAACGTGGAGATGAGGTCGATGGGAGCCATGTTCTCCGATTGCGCTTGCAAAAGGCGGGTTTCCATCCAGGGCAATCGCATTTGTCTGGGTCGCGGTAGGGATATCGGTTACCCGATACCCCCCGCACAGATCCCCACGAGCGGCATTACCGCATGAGGCTCTTATCTTGGATGAATGGCGTCAAAGCGGACTCGGGGGTAAGGATGTAGGATGCGCGGAGTTGGTATCCATCGTTCCTCCAATCGACGCATTCTCTCCCAGTTCAGACGGCCCCTCTGGCTGCGGCGGATAAGAACCTGCCTCCACAGCCGAGTGACCCGATAGCGAAATATGCGAAGACAGTCGGAATTTCCCGGTACCGCATGATAGTTGAAGTAGCCTTGCACAACCGACCTGAGCCACTTTCCGGTAGCGGCCACCGGTTCGTGCATGCGTTGCCGGAGTTGCTGCTTAATTTCTGCCAGCTTCTCCCGCAGTCGCTTACCGATCGTGTGGCGTTTCACCGCAAAGTTCCCGTTCCGGTCTTTCCCGCTGATATGCGTGAATCCCAAAAAGTCGAATGTTGCAGGCTTCTCTTCTCTTCCCCTCTCCGTTTCCGGTCTTGTTCGGCAAATCGTCCGAACTCGATCCGGCGCGTTTTATCTGGGTTCAGCTCCAACCCGAACTTTCCTAGCCGTTCCCGGAATTCTTCAAGGAAACGGTCTGCTTCGGCTCGGTATTGGAAGCCAAGTACATTGTCGTCCGCATAGCGGACGACAACGACATCTCCCCGCGCGTTCTTTTTGCGCCAGGCATCTACCCACAGGTCGAATACGTAATGCAGATAGATATTGGCGAGAATCGGTGAATTCACTCCCCTTACACAAAAGGTAATTTTGTCCGCTAGCCCTGCTTGGCGGTAGATTGCCGCCTTGCGGAGGGGCCTGCTGCGGGACTGAAATGCTATGGCGAATGGTGATGGTTTCGTCTCCTATCAG
>JAJZIF010000568.1 GCA_021810735.1 Acidobacteriota bacterium | reverse complement strand
GGGCATCACGGTCAGCACAGCGCCGAGGACGATCCACGATTTCGGTGGCTTTCCACGCGAGTTATACCAGGTGCAATATCCCGCTCCCGGCGACCCCGATCTCGCTCGTCGCGTGCAGAAGATGCTGGCCCCGTTGCCGGTTGTGCTCGATAGTTCCTGGGGTCTGGATCATGGCACATGGTCTGTTCTTGCGCACGTATATCCCGACGCCGACATCCCGGTGGTGCAACTCAGTATCGATGAAACGCAACCGGGATCCTTTCATTTTGAAGTCGGCAGGAAGCTGGCGCCTCTACGGGAGGAAGGCATCCTCATCGCAGGCAGTGGCAATCTCGTCCACAACCTTCACGCGTATGCATGGGGACGGCACATGCCTGACCCGTATGACTGGGCCGTCCGGTTCGAAACAGAGGCGAAGCAGAGGATGCTTGCGAGTGAATACAAATCGCTGATCAACTACGAGTTGCTGGGGCCGGAAGCGGTCCTTTCGGTTCCGACACCGGATCACTACTTGCCGATGCTGTATGTGCTCGGCACCAGGCAGCAGGGTGAAGTGATCCACTTCCCCGTTGAAGGTGTCGATGGCGGTTCAATATCGATGCTGACAGTGCAGATTGGGTAGAGCCCCGCTGCAAGCTTCTGGCCGGTCGGAATCATTGGTGCGCGTCACGCGGTGGGTGGAGGGAACTGAAACCCTTTTCCGGGGCAAGCTGGAAACGGCAGTGACGCGAGATTTGGCGGTCCTCTTCACTAGGCAGCGCGAGCAGCTTCACTCTGCCACAGGCGGCGGACAGGTTTCCCTCGGGTGTTTCGTTCTTGGCCGCGTCGAGAACGATGCCGAGGAACTCGAGATTGGAGCACACCTTGGTGCGTATCTGCGCACTGTGTTCTCCGATTCCACCCGTGAATACCAGCAGGTCCAAACCGCCGAGGACAGCGGCGTAACCCGCCACAGTCTTGCGGATGGCGCTGCAGAAGATTTCGATTGCCAATTGCGCCTCGGGATCGCCGGCCGCCGCTCTCTTTTCGAGTTCGCGCATATCGGAGCCGCCGCCGGAGAGTGCTTTGAGCCCGGCATCGTGGTTCAGCATTTGTTCCAACGCATCGGCGTCCGCGTGCCCTGCGCGCATCAGGTACAAAAGCAGCCCTGGATCGAGGTCCCCGCTGCGCGTGGCCATGGGGATGCCGCCAACGGGTGTAAGTCCCATCGTTGTGTCAACCGAGCGCCCCTGTTTGAGGGCAGCGAGGCTCGCTCCATTCCCCAGATGAGCGACGACAGTCCGCGGCGGAAGATCGCCGCCAAGCCGATGCACGATGGACTCATACGACAGGCCATGGAAACCATAGCGATAGATTCCCTGGTCGTACAGATGGCGTGGCAAAGGGAAGCGCTTGGCCGTTTCTGGAAGGGTGCGATGGAAGGCAGTATCGAAACAAGCGAATTGCGGCACATTTGGGTACGCGCGTTGGGCGGCTTCGATGAGCCCGAGCGCCATCGGGATGTGGATCGGAGCGAAGTGGACGCACTCGCGGAGTTCGCGAACCACCTCCGGCGTAATCCTCTGGTGCTGGGTGAGGCGGGGTCCTCCGTGGACGACGCGGTGCCCCACCGCAACCGGGTTCTGCGGCGAAAACTCGGCGATCCAGGGTGCAAGTTGCGCCAGTGCCTCCTGCTGACTTGCGAATTGCAGTGTTGCGGATCGCAGAATACGCCCGCTCGCGTCGCGAAGCAGGAGCGTGCCGGTCCGGCTTGCGATTCCGTCCGCCAAGCCGTCCAGGACGAGTTTTTCCTCAGCCCCAACAGAGCAGTAGAGGCCCATCTTGAGTGAGGACGATCCCGTGTTGATGACCAGAATAGGCGCTTTTTCCATGGGCTCCTCCGCCGTTTCAATCTTACTGATCCCAGCAATTTGCAGGAAAATCCAAAGCATCAGGTGGCGGGGAAAATACGACGTGACGCGCACCACAGTCCCCAAACCCGGTTCGTGTCATCCTACTCTCTGTGTACATGGTGCAGAGCGCTGTCCAGTTGGGACGGTGTGGTTGCGCAACCTTAGCACGTCCGATCGAGGAGTATCTCCAATGCCAAAGCCCGTCGTGGACCCTACCCAACCTTCGCTGTCTTCCGAGGAGATGCGCCGGATAGACGCGTACTGGCGCGCGTGCAATTACATGTGTGCGGGGATGATTTACCTGCGGGAAAATCCTCTCTTGCGTGTGCCATTGCGGCCGGAGCACATCAAGAACAGGCTTCTCGGCCACTGGGGATCGGACCCTGGCCAGACGTTCACGTGGGTCCATCTGAACCGCGCGATTCGCAAATACGACCTGAACATGATTTATATATCCGGTCCCGGTCATGGCGCGCCGGCGATGATCTCCAACTGCTATCTGGAAGGGACCTATTCCGAGGTGTATCCGGAGAAGAGCCAAGACGAGCGGGGATTACTGAATCTGTTCCGTGCTTTTTCCTTCCCTGGGCAGCTTGGAAGCCACTGCACGCCGGAGGTGCCGGGTTCGATTCATGAGGGGGGTGAGCTCGGATACAGCATTTCGCATGCGTTCGGCGCAGCCTTCGATAACCCGGACCTGATCGTCAGTGTGGTGGTTGGCGACGGGGAATCGGAAACGGGACCGCTGGCAACCTCCTGGCATTCGAACAAGTTCCTTAACCCGATCCGCGACGGAGCCGTGCTGCCGATTTTGCATCTCAATGGCTACAAAATCGCCAATCCGACAATTCTGTCGCGGATTTCTTCCCAGGAGCTTGAAGATCTCTTCAAAGGATACGGATGGACGCCTTATGTGGTCGAAGGCAGTGAACCCGAGGAGATGCACCGGAAGATGGCCTCAACCGTGGACTGCTGTGTGCAGAAGATTCGCGCCATTCAGGACGAGGCTCGCCGTACGGGCAAAGCCGATCGGCCCCG
>JAJZIF010000567.1 GCA_021810735.1 Acidobacteriota bacterium | reverse complement strand
ACCATGCCCGAGACCGCGGATTTCGCGGCGGAGTAGGCGACAACGTTCGGCATGCCGATGAGGGACGTCATCGAGGCAATAAAAAGGATGCTTCCCCGTCCTTGCCTGCGCATCCCCGGCACGACCGCGCGCGTCAGCGCAAAGGCGCCCTCCACATGCGTACAAAGCACGCGCTGAAATTCCTCTGTTGTGGTTTCAATCAAAGACTTCTTGAGATGGATTCCTGCGTTGTTGACGAGAATCGTAGGATGTCCCACCTCGTTGCCAATCCGCTCCACCAGGGGATCGATCGCTGCGTGTGCCGTCAGGTCCTGGCTGTAGGCGAATGCACCCGGCCCCAAAGTGGCAACGGCGCGATCCAGCACTTCGGCGCGCCTGCCCGTAATAACTACCTTCGCTCCGGCGGCCAGAAAGGCACTGCTCATTGCATATCCCAGTCCTGTGCCCCCGCCGGTCACCATGGCAATCTCACCGCTAAGAGAAAACGCCGCCGGAAATGTCGATATGGTCTCAGGCATGGCAGCCGGCCTCCAAAGACGGCGTGTCCTGATGCTTGTACATCAGAAAATATTCTCGATGTTGCAATGCCTCCGGCTTCGATGGGCGGCCGGCCGCAACATTACGCACCAGCTCCGCAATCTCCGCCGCGGCTCCGGAGAGGCTCAGTTCTCCGCTCAGCAGGCGTCCAGCGTTGTAGTCCATGTCGTCGCGCATCTTTTCATAGGTGTGCGTGTTTCCCGTAATCTTCACCAGCGGTGCAATCGGGCTGCCGATCACGCTGCCGCGGCCAGTGACAAAAAGCACCATCTGCGCTCCGGCGGAGATCAAGTCCATGATGCCTTCCGTGTCATTCGGGTTCGTATAGCCAAATTGCATGAAGAACGGATCGGGAACCGAATCGAGCAGCCAAAGGCCCTTGTGCGGCGGGCGCTCGGAAACGCGAATCACGCCTTCAATTGGACGCGTGCCGCTTTTGGCGAAAGCGCCCATGCTCTTCTCCTCGATTGTGGTCAGCCCGCCCGCGAAGTTACCGGGAGAAACAGAGTACTGGCGAACTTCCTTGCAATAACGCTCAACTTTGTCGTAGGTTCTGCGCAGATCGTCAGCGGCGCGGGGCGAGGCGGCGCGTGCGCACAGAATATCCTGAAGGCCGATCATCTCCACGGCTTCCTCAAAGATCGCCGTGCCTCCGCGATCGACGAGCAGATCGAAAAATGCGCCAACGGCCGGATTGCCCGCAAGCCCCGAAGTGCCGTCGGAACCGCCGCACTCCGCGCCGACTACCAGATCGCTCCATTGCATCGGCGCACGCGCCACCTGGGCTGCCATCTCCTGCCGCAATCGGGCGATCAGCGCTTTGCCGTGGGCGATACTGCTTGAAGTGCCGCCCTGCTCCTGAATATAGAACCAGTCCGCGGGCCGGCCGGAACTGCTCACCACCTCGGCGATCCGCCCGGGTTGTGTATATTCACATCCCAGCCCGACCGCAAGCACGGCGCCCACGTTGGGATGCCGGCCCAATGCAAGCATGATGCGCACCGCGTACTGATTGTCATAGCAGCCCGGGAACCCGATCACATGAACATCGTCTTCATCCCGGCCGATTGCATGCGCGACAAAACTGGCGCATTCCACCGTATAAATAACCAGGATGAGATTGCGAATCCCGATCGCGCCGTCCGCGCGCCGATACCCCTCGCAGAGAATATCACTCATACTTGGTATCCTCCGGCAGCCCGGTCCGCACATCGAATGTGCCTGAACGCTCATCCATCCGGCTCTTGCAGTTGTGCAGGTGCACCCATGCGCCGGGATAGATCGTCAAGGAAGCTACGCCGATAACGACCCCGTATTTCACAACTTCCTGACCCGCGCCGATGTGAGCAAGAGCAATCTTGTGTCCGGCTTCAATCATCTCGCGAGCCATGACCACGTCCTCGCCGCAAGCCCCGTGTACAAAAACCGGCCCCGGCTCGGCGCGATCGAGGAGCGTCGCAACGTTGTCGTTGCCATGAATCTGAAATGCGTTTGGCGAAGCCTGGCCGGGGTGTTCAGAGGATGCCATATTTTCGGAAGACCTCCGAACTGCTGGCCCCGGCTTCGATTTCTTTCCTGACCCGCTTCTCGCCAGTAGCCTTCTCCATCGCAAGCTCGATCACTTGCTGCTCGACCGCCTGCGGAATGATGACCACCCCGTCGACATCTCCGAAGACCAGTTCATCCGGCTGGATCATCACTCCCTGAATTTCAATCGCGCACCGGAAGTTGACAACGCTGGACCTGACTCCGGCGTCCTGCGCATAGCTCCCTCTGCTGAATACAGGCCAATTCTGCTCCAGGACGCGCGGCGTGTCGCGATGATAGCCATCGATCACGGCTCCTGCTCCGCCGCGAGTGCGGGCCGTCGCCGTCAGAATCTCCCCCCAGGCGGCGCAGTTTTGCGAGCCACCGGTCACCAGGTAGACTTCTCCCGGCTCAATCTGATCGAGTGCTTCAGTCAGGCGTCCGAACGGCTGCTTTTGCGGGCCGGCCGCGTCAGCCAACTGCACCGGCATGGCGCGGCCGACGATGCGCATTCCCGGCGCGATGGCGCGGATGCCTGGTGGAAGAAACTGGTGAAAATACCCAAGATTATCTAGAATATCTCCCACCACGGGTGTGTAGAGATATTGCCGGATGCGGTCAAACAGCTCGAAATCGCCTTTTCGCCCCATGCTTTCAAAATTCTACCGTCTGCAAATTCATCCTGTAAAACCGCCGCTGTTTGGGGCAGCCTTCAGGTTGAACGCCCGGGAACGCAACAAGCCTGCATCGATATTCTGCGTTGCGCCATTGCGGACGGCGCGACGGACAAAGCCCTCGTCAGAACTTGTAGGAGATTCCAATCAGGGGCGTAGGTCTACTGCGAAGGCCGTTGTTGTTGAGCTGAAT
>JAJZIF010000566.1 GCA_021810735.1 Acidobacteriota bacterium | reverse complement strand
GATCTAAACTGGCTAACCTGGTGCATGTGGGCCACAACGTGTGCGTGGGCAGGAACGTAGTCATAGCCGCGCAGACGGGTATTTCGGGCAGCAGCAGCATCGGAGACGGCGCAGTCCTGGGCGGTCAGGTCGGTATTGGAGAACACGCGGACGTAGGCGGGGACGTAATCCTGGGAGGAGGCGCAGGCGTGCTGAGCAAAAAAAAGTTGCGCGGTGCGGGAATGGTCTTCTGGGGGCGTCCCGCACAGCCGCTGCGCGAATACCTGAAGAGTTTGGCGGTACTGGCGCGCCTTGCTGGCAAGGCGAAAGAGTAGGACTCCATGGCAATCGTGGTGGTCGGCGGACATACGCGCAACATTGGAAAGACCTCGGTCGTAGCTGGCTTGATCCAGGCCTTGCCTGAAATGCGGTGGACTGCCTTCAAAGTAACGCAATTCGGCCACGGGGTGTGCTCGGCAAACGGCCAACCTTGCGACTGTGAGACCGACGCACATACAGTCGCCGTAACGGAGGAGCGTTCGTCCACCAGCGGCACAGATACGGCACGGTTTTTAGCGGCAGGCGCTGTACGAAGCTGCTGGGTGCGAACACGGCAGGGACAACTCGCGGAGGCGATGCCGCGCGTCCGTAAGGAAATTTCGAGATCCGTAAACGCCATTCTGGAATCGAACAGCATCGTGCGATTTCTGAAGCCGGATCTTTTTCTCACGGTGCTGGACCCATCCAACCGTGACTTCAAACCATCTGCTCAATATGTTCTGGACCGCGCGGATGCGGTGCTTTGGAGCGGAGCCGAGGAATCTTTGCACGAGATGAGCGACACGGCGTGGCCCCAGGCGCTCGCCCGGCTTGTACGAGACAAACCTCAGTTCTTTGTGAGACCGCCGTTGTTCACCAGTCAGGATTTGACCCGGTTTGTAGCCCACCGGCTAGTAAATGTGAAAGTCAACAATCACATTGATGTCGACGGCGACCGGATGACCGTTTAGCATGGCTGGCTTGAAGCGATATTGCCTGACCGCTTCGAGCGCCTTCTGATCCAGACCCATACCCAAATGCTGCACGACACGCGGATTGCGTGGATTTCCGTTGGCGTCCACGACAACTTCTACGACACATTGTCCCTGATACTTTGCCATGCGGGCCTGTTCGGAGAATTCTGCCTGGGGCATGTAAATCGCTACGGGCGGAGAAACGCCGCCGCCGACGCGGTACAGGCCGCCGCCATAACCACCGCCCTGCCCTGGGCCAACTCCCGCGCCGGAACCGGAGCCGATGCCGCCGCTCTGGCCGGAGCCGATGCCGCCATTGCTTCCTGTGCCGTTGGAGGCCGGTCCATGCACAATCGTCGCCGGATCTCCCAGGTTGGGCAGATTGTTGTTCGGCAGCTTCAAATTCGGCGGCATCACCACAGTGGGCTCCACGGTGAGCTTGGGCTTGGGATTGCGAATGACCTCATCCGGCGGAACAAATTGTGTCTTCGCCAGCTTCGGCAGTTTCCCTTGTGCGGCCTGCATCAGAGAGCGGTCGCCGCCCCCGCCGCCGCCACCGGAAGCCTGCTGGCTGGCGCTGAACGGTACGAAGGGAGTGATGTTGAAGTGTGGCGGCGGAACTACTTCCGCAATGTGTCTCTTAGGGTGCCACAACATCAGGCCGATGATTCCCGCTAACAGGACTACATGCACCCCGATGGAAATCAGGCTGGAGGTACGGTCCCTGGGCGGCGCCAGGGGATCGATAACCGGAATCTCATGGGATTGCAGCTGCAAGGGCGGGAGTTTCGAAGGAAAGAAGACATCCCGGAAATCATCCCGGATTTCCGCCCACAGCGGCTCTTGATGGAACGGATCCGGCACGGCTACGGGTTTCGACTGCAGCAGTAGCGGAGGCTGCCGCACCGGTGCAATTCTCTCCCGGAGGTTTTGCACCAGTGAGCTCCAGAAGGAGCCTTCTACATCCTGCACATGGCTCCACAGGAGTGGCGCTTCAGGATTCACCGTATTTTCAGTCTCGATTTCGGGCGGTACAAGGAGCTGATTCGACATCATGTTGTATGAGGACTTCAAAAGCAAAGCGCGTAACGGCGAAGCCGAACATTCCCTCAATACTTCAATTATGCGTGATTTTTCGACTCTTTGTGACTGACAACGCTCTTTTTCCGGGTGCTTTTAGATTTCCTTAAAAGCTGTGCAGATCTGGACGTTACTTTTCTGTTACCTAAATAGACGCGCCAGACCCCAAATACGTTTCAGCTTCCCGGGATCTTTGCACTCTGCATTTATCATCGAAGTACAAGCAAATTGTTACGGAGAAGCTATGCCTGCTGGGCCGGATCTAAAAGCGACCCTGAACCTGCCGCACACCGAATTTCCGATGAAAGCCAATCTTCCGCAGAATGAGCCGGCCCGGCTGGCCTCCTGGGAAGAATGGCGCCTGTATGAGCAGATCCGCGCAGCCCGGAAAGGCGCGCCCATTTATCTGCTGCACGACGGTCCGCCGTACGCCAATGGGCCGATCCACCTGGGCCACGCGATGAACAAGTGCCTGAAGGATTTTGTCGTCAAGACGAAAACGATGGCCGGTTACGACTCGCCGTATGTACCAGGATGGGACTGTCATGGCCTGCCGATCGAAATCAAAGTGGACGAGCAGCTTGGCCGTAAAAAGCTGGAGATGGAGCCCATCGATGTGCGGCGCGCCTGCCGCGCCTATGCCGACAAGTACCTGGAGTTGCAGCGGGCACAATTTCAGCGCCTCGGCGTTCTCGGCCAGTTCGACCATCCCTATTCCACGATGACGAAATCCTACGAGGCTCGCATCGTCGAAACATTCTTTGAGTTTCTAGAGCGGGGCTTTGTCTACAAAGGTCTTCGCCCGGTGTACTGGTGCACGCACGACCGCACGGCGCTTGCGGAGGCCGAGGTCGAGTACGA
>JAJZIF010000565.1 GCA_021810735.1 Acidobacteriota bacterium | reverse complement strand
CTCCATCGTCCTTGCCTCAGAGGTCTCGCTCCCCCTGCTTGTACCAACCTCCCAAGCATAAAACTCGATTCAAATGTGCGAAAAATATCGTACGTTATCTCGATTTTTCCGCTGCCTGCTTCGCGAGGCCCGTTGTCTGGCTAGCGAGGATTGATGCGCACGCCCATGCCATTCAACCGGCTGCGCGCCTGTACAGATTCCGGCGACTGCGGATAGCGATGAATCAGCGCACGATACTCGCGGATTCCCGCTTCGCGCTCGCCCATCATAATCAGCGCCTGCCCTTTTCGAAGCTGAGCCGCCGGAGCCTTCACGTTGCCGCTGAAGTTGGACAGCACCGCGTTGTCGTACTTGATCGTCGCTTTGTAATCGTGCTGGCGAAAGGCGATTTCGCCAAGGTAGTACTCCGCGTTACCCGCCAGGTTGTCGTTCGGATAGTAGCGTGCCACGTCTCCAAACTCTGACTGCGCCGCTTCGTAGTGCGCCGCGTTGAAGTCGCGCAGCCCGCCCAGATAGGTGTCGCGCAGCGGCGGAGCCTGCGAGGTAGCTGCTGCTGCCGGCGGTCCTGCTGCCAGTCCCGCTGCTGGCCCTGCTGCTGGTCCTGCTGCCGTGGCCGGTCCCGCTGCATTGCCTGGCGGATTTGTCGGGGTTGCTCCGTTCGCCGCATCCCCGCTTGTCCCCGGCACCGCCGCCGCGCCAGGCTGGCCGCTGTCGCCGGTTCCTGGTGGCATTCCGGGCAACGCCGCTGGCTGCTGCGGAGCAGTCTGTGCCTGCACTGTCTGCATCTCCGACTGTAGCGTCTGCAATTGTGTCTCCAGCTTGCCCAGGCGCGTCTTCAACTCGTCGATCGAGTCGTTCATCGTCTGCACCTGGCCGGAGACCGTGTCCATCTTGCCGTTCGTCGCGTCGGTCTGCGCATTCAGCTTCTGCTGCATCGCGTTCAGCGCCGTGCTCATCTGCGCCACGTTTGCCGTGCTTTGCTGCACCAGGTTTTCCATCTGGCCAAAGTGCGAATCCACCGTCGATTGCAGCCGCTGCACCATCTCCACAAGCTGCTGCACCTGCGTCTGGATCTGAATGATTTCCTTCGATGCTGCATGAGCGGGAACTGCGGGCAAAGTCATCAGCAGTGTGCCGACGATTGCCATGCGGAGCCGAGATGTGCGCGCCATGGACGTTCTCACAATCTTTGTATTTGCAAGAATCCGGCGGCGATACGTGGGTTTTTCCCCGTGCATCGCCGCCTGTCTCACTGCTTCCAGTATAGATTTACTTTTTCGTCAGTTGCCTGTCGTGCCGTCGATCGAGAATCCCGCGCGACGGTTCTGCTGCCAGCAGGATTCCGTCGATTCGGTGCAGAAAGGACGCTCCTTGCCATAGCTGACCACGCGCAGCCGATTCGGCGATACGCCGTCCTGAACCAGCAGCTTTTTCGCCGCATTGGCGCGGTTTTCGCCCAGCGCAAGGTTGTATTCGTTTGACCCGCGCTCGTCGCAGTAGCCGCCAATCAGCACCTTGATCTCCGGATGCGCCGCCAGAAACGCCGCCGCCTTGGAGAGCACAGCTTCGTCGCCTGTACGCACGTCATAGCTGTCGTAGTCAAAGAAGATGTCCTGCACATTGGCCTTGAACATCTGCTCGGCCGTCATTGGCTGGTTATTCTCCGGCACGGCCACCGCGGCCTGCGCCGGGTTTACCGTCACTGTCGCCGTTGCGTCCGTCGAACCACCATCGCCGCGCGCTGTCAGATGATAGGTCGTTGTGGTCGTCGGCGTTACCGTCTTCACGCCGCTGCTCGGCACCGATCCGATTCCGTCGATCGAGACTGAGTCGGCGTCCATCGTCTTCCAGGAAAGTACCACCTGGTCGCCGGCCGTGATCGTTTCCGGCGTCGCCGTCAATTGCGCCGTTGGTGCAGGGGTCGTTGCCGCCGGCGCGGTTGCCGTCTGCGGCGCGGGTTTCTTCTTGCATCCGGCCACCACTGCGAAGGACGCAATCAAAACCAGGGATAATGTCAATGTCTTGCGAGAAATCAAGGTCGTACTCCTTCTTGGATCGGTTTGGGATTGTTCTTGCTTTTCCGGCCACTGCAGGTTTCGATGCAGGTTCATTTCCAGCTCCAGTTCGGCATAAAGTCTTTGCCGGTTTGAGTCAGTTGTTGTTGTTGAGTCCCGTCGGCCAGCATCGTCCAGATCGACGTGTGGCCGTTGCTGGATCGCTCAAAAACCAGGTGTCTGCCATCCGGCGACCAGCTTGGAAAGTCATTGCTGCCCGAGTCGTGCGTCAGTTGCAGCCACCGCAGAGAGGCGATGTCCATGACGTAGATATCCTGTCCGCCTGGCGCGCCCGGACCATACTTCCGGTTCCAACTGAAGGCCAGGAACTGCCCGTTCGGTGACCACGAAGGAGAGATCGCATAACCGCCGTCGGTCATCCGCTCTACGTTGCCGCCGTCGGTGTCCATAATGTAAATCTGCGGAAGTCCTGTCCGCCCGCTCACCCAGGCAATCTGCGCGTTGGTGCGCGGATTCCATACCGGCGAGACGTCCGGCCCGCGGAATGCGGTCAGTTTCTTCAGGTTGCCGCCGTTGGTGTCGCAGGTCCAGATATCCGGGTCGCCCGAGCGCGAGGAAGAGAAGGCGATATGGTTGCCGTCGCTGGACCAGGCCGGCGACAAATTGCTGCCTCCAACTGTTCCAGGTGGAAACGCGACAAGACGCCCGAGATCGAACGAGTACATACGGATAGACCAGCCTTCGCGCCCAAGAGAGGCAAACGCGAGCCTACTGCTGTCCGGTGAGATGCGCGGAGAGAGCGAAAGGATGCCTGCGCGCACCACCTGATGCTGATTTTCCCCGTCGTAGTCCATCTCCCAGATCTGCTTGCTGCCTCCGCGCGCACTCACAAAGTAGATCTTGGTCTCGGCGATTAGAT
>JAJZIF010000564.1 GCA_021810735.1 Acidobacteriota bacterium | reverse complement strand
ATAGACACCCAGAGGTCGGACGCGCGTGCGTCCTTCCGCGATAGCAATATGGCCCGGACCATCGTGTCCCATCAGAACAACATCGCTGTCAAAGTCTGCCGCGTAATACTCCGTGAAGGACCCGCCGGCACCAAAGCTGTCCATGATCTTCATGGCGAACGCATTTTTTATTTCGTACTCCCCGGCGACCGGCACACCGCGTGCTGTCAGCAAACTATTTCCCAGAATAACGGAACGGATCGCGTCCTCTGCCGCGGGGGCACCTGTGCCCATGTAGTAGTAGGCCATCGAACCGAGCCGATGTTTTTCGATCAGACGATCCAGTGCGACCGAGGTGCGCGCCGCAAGCGCAAGCTCTTCAGCGGAGCAGCCTGGCTGGACATCGAAAGTTTCCTGAAAATATGCCGCGCGCGCTTCTATTTCTCGAGCCGTGACGGCGGCGCACAGGCTGACCAGTTCCTCTACTTCCAGAATTTCCATGTGGCCGCCGAAGCAAGCGCACAGCGCCGTCAAGTCCGCGTAGATGTCGAGCATGCCGCTGTAGTAATGGCCCATCAGTCCCAGGCGGTTATGCTCCATTTCACGCGCCACGCGGGCAGCCGCCACCCAATCGCGGATTTCATTCCACGCGACCGGATCGTCCTGCAATATGCCCGTCACCTGATGGAACGGAATGCACGAACGCGCGAAGACGTTGGCAATCTCCGGCACAGGACATGCCTGACAATAGGCAAGCCATTCCCCGGTCATCGCCACGCGGTCTTCGATTCGATTGAAGGATGCATAATCGATGGCGGCCGAAGGCGACAGATTCAGCACAACAACCGGGACGCGCGCGCGACGGACGACCGGCAAGACTGTAGAAGAAAGCGCATAGGTGCTGACATACAGAAAGATGAGGTCAACATCTGCCCGGCGAAAGGCGTGGCCGGCGGCAAGGGCCTTTTCTGCATTGTCGATCATGCCGAGATCGACCACTTCAGCGCCCATCTTCGCGGTGCGTGCAGCTATCTGGGAAGCATGGCCTCGTAGGCGCTGTTCCAGGCCGGGAAATTGCGCCCAGTAGGTTTCCAGCCCGATGCTGAACAAGCCAATCCGGACAGCGCCGCAGGTGTTCGTTTGATCCATTGGGTGTGAAAAGAAAACTCACTCCTTAGATTGGCGGGTGCGACAATCTGCGGCGCATAATTGCATGCAGCGCAAACTTTTCTAATAATAAACTCTAGTCCTAATCAATATAGTTGGATGTCTTGTGTATCTTCTGTCTATGATATTAACGTCCAAATATTCCGTTATGGAGAACCTTCCACATGCGAGTCTCAAAGACCTCCATATACTTCCCAGCCTGGCTGATTGTTCCGGCCTTGATTCTCTTTGTTGGGACAGTCGCCGTTGCGCAGACGCCAAAACCAACCGAAGTCAACGTGGACTGGAACCAGACCGTCCTTACTTTGAAAACGTCTACGACGCTTCAGGTCGTGGTCAATCCAATGCTGCGGCGCGGCTCGCCGATACACGACGGAGCGTTCCTGTCTCTGCATGATGTCGGAGCAGACTACGTTCGTTACGTGCCTTGGTTTCCCTATCCAAAACTTGCCGTTGCAGAATTGGAACCGCCTACAGCTAGCAAGACCTCGTGGGACTTTAGCCTGATCGATCCCATGACCGAAGATTTTCTCTCGGCCACGCAGGGACATTCCGTCATCGTGAATTTCAGCACCATTCCAGCCTGGATGTTCCAAACGGACAAGCCTGTTCCCTACCCGGACAATCCGGACACCGTCGACTGGAACTACACGCAAGGCACAGAATTGCGCGACCCGAGTATGCGCGAGTTGGGAGACTACTACGCGCGATTGGTGGACTGGTACACGCGCGGAGGTTTCACAGATGAACTTGGTCGGCGACACTCATCTGGCCACCACTACAAGATCGCCTACTGGGAGATTTTCAATGAAGTGGAGGGTGAACATCATATGACGGCAAAGCAGTACACGGAGCGTTATGATGCTGTCGCTGCCGCCATCCATAAGGTCGATCCGGACATCAAGTTCGTCGGTCTTGCATTGGGCGATGCGGGCCCTCATCCCGATATGGTTGAATATTTTCTCAACCACGCAAATCATCGTCCTGGAATTCCGCTGGACATGATTTCGTATCATTTTTACGCCACGCCGACGAAAGCACAATCGCTCGACAACTGGCAGTACACTTTCATCGATCAGGCGAATTGTTTCCTTGCAACCGTGCGTCGTGTGGAAGCAATCCGCAAGCGTCTTTCACCCGAGACCCGGACAACGCTGGACGAAATTGGCTCCATATTGCCCACGGACAACACACCCGACGATGCGAAGGGACTGATCCCACCTGGCTACTGGAATGCTTCGGGAGCGCTTTATGCGTATGTCTTTATATACACCGCAAGGCTCGGAATAGATGTTGTGGGCGAGTCGCAACTGGTGGGATATCCCTCGCAGTACCCCAGCGTTTCCATGGTGGACTGGAAGGTTGGCAATCCCAATGCCAGACTCCGCGTTTTAGATCTATTACATCGGAGCTTCTCGCCCGGTGACCGACTTGTCAGTACGAAAATTGCTGGGACGGCCGTTGCCGCACAGGCCTTTCTTACTCCAACAGGGAAAAAACTGCTGCTGGTGAATAAGCGAAATCGCGACGTGGCCGTAACTCTGCCAAGATCGTTCGACAACGGCAAAATGATGGCCGTCGATACAACGACCGGAGGGAGCGCACCCGCGACCAGCATAGTCAGCGGCCGTCAGGTATTTCTGCATCCGTTCGCTGTATGTGTCGTTACAGGACTTTCCCCACTTTTTGAGTGACGGGGTGGATAACCCTTTGTAAGCAAGGGAATTACAGCACGAGAGAAGTGGGAGGGGACGGAATCCGTGGTAGAAGGGATTTTCAGCCATGAAAATTCA
>JAJZIF010000563.1 GCA_021810735.1 Acidobacteriota bacterium | reverse complement strand
CGCATCGGCGACAAGGAACGCACCAAAGATTTTGTCATCTACGACGAAACCGAACAGCAGAGTCTAGTCAAGCAAATGATGCGCCGTCTTGGCCTCGACGACAAACAATTGACGCCGCGGGTTGTGCTCTCGCGCATCTCCTGGGCCAAGAATCACATGCTCGGCCCGCAGGAAATTTACCTACAATCGTCGGACCCGAAGACGGAACGCATCGCCCATCTTTATGACCTCTACAACAAGGAGTTGGAACGGGCGAACGCTCTCGACTTCGACGATTTGCTGCTGGAAGCGGTTCGCCTGCTGCGCGCTGTTCCCGCGGTCCGCAACTACTACAACCGCCGTTTCCGCTACATCCTGATCGACGAATATCAGGACACCAACCGTCCGCAATATGAGTTGATGAAAATGCTGGCGGGCGAAGAACAAAATATCTGCGTCGTCGGCGATGAGGACCAGAGCATCTATTCCTGGCGTGGCGCGGACATCCGCAACATTCTGGACTTCGAAAAGGATTTCCCGCAGACAAAAATCATTCGGCTGGAACAAAACTACCGTTCCACCCCGGTAATTCTGGAGGCGGCGGGCGCGGTGGTCGCGAAAAATCTCCAGCGCAAAGGGAAAACGCTGTGGACCTCACGAGGCGGCGGGGCGCAAATCGGCTATTACGAAGCGCTCGATGGAGAAGGCGAGGCGCTGTTTATCGCCGATCACATCCAGAAATATATTCGCCAGACCGGTGGCGAGGCCGAACCGCCGCGCATCGCCGTTCTCTATCGCACCAACTCGCAATCGCGTCTGGTGGAGGAAGCGCTGCGGCGCTACGGCATTTCGTACACCATGGTGGGCGGCTTCTCGTTCTACGACCGCGCGGAAATCAAAGACATGCTCAGCTACCTGAAGCTGGTGCTGAATCCAAGCGACTCGATTGCCCTGCAGCGTTCCATCAACACGCCGCCGCGCGGCATCGGCAAAACGACGCTGGAAACCATCGAGCGGCTGGCGCTGGAAACCGGTACGAGTACGTGGGATGCCATGCGCGAAACCATGACGCAGCGACTGGTATCCGCGCGCGCCGTCGCATCGCTGGAAAGCTTCCGGCGCATGATTGAAGATGCACGCGGCATGCTGACTCCCAATTTTGCGGAGAAGCTCACGCTGGATATCGCGGCATCCGGCGCGGAGACGACGGACGCAGACGAAAATGCAGTCGCGCGCAATGATGCCGACACCAGCTTCGACTTTGGCATGGCCGAGGCATTCGACCCGGCGGAATTTTCTCCGTTTGCGCCGACACCCGCGCGCCAGGAGACGAACAAACGCTCTCCGCATGAACTGAAATCTGCGATGCAAACAGCTTCATCGACGGAAGAGGATGCATTCCGCAGCCCCGGCGATGCCGCAACATTGCCCGAATTGATGAAATTCCTGATCGACCGCAGCGGCTATATTCGCGTGCTGGAAGACGAAGCGACCCCGGAGTCGCAGTCGCGCATTGAAAATTTGCGCGAGCTTGTCAATGCCGCTCGCGACGCTCATGAGCGCGGCGAAACCCTCACGGAATTTCTCGATCACGCCGCCCTGGTCAGCGACACGGACAAGTATGACCCGCAAGCTCGCGTCACTTTGATGACGTTGCACGCGGCCAAGGGGCTGGAGTTTCCGCTGGTCTTCCTCGCCGGCCTGGAAGAAGGGCTTTTCCCGCATTCGCGCACCATCAACGACGGAGAGGGTCTGGAAGAAGAACGCCGCCTCTGCTACGTCGGCATGACTCGCGCCATGGACGCGCTGCTGGTCACCCGGGCGCGGTTTCGCCGCCGCTATGGCAACGATGCGCCGGAGCAATCCGCTCCTTCGCGCTTTCTGGGAGAAATTCCAGCGCACTTGATTGAGGACCTGAGCGCGCCAGTTCCCGCCAACACCTGGGGCGGCTATGCCGCGCAAACCACGCGCCCCAACTCCCATCGCGCCGCCCGCGACAGCGGAAGCGAGCAGCACTGGAGTTACGAGGACGAAGACCAAAGCCCGCAGAGCTACGCGTCCGGCAGATCCAGCGCGCGAACCAAGGCGGCTGACGGGCTTCCCGGCGGCTCGATCGACAACATCGCGCAATTCTTTGCGGCGCGCGGGCAAAAATTCCCTCGCCCGCAGGTTCCGGCTCCTAAGCCGACTGGCACCACCGGATTCCGCAACGGACAGCGTGTTCGACATCCGAAATATGGAGAAGGAGTCGTGTTCAAACGCGAAGGAGACGGGGAAAACGCAAAGATTACGGTACAATTTTCTCGGTTCGGCGTAAAAAAGCTGGTGGAAAAATTTGCGCAACTGGAGCGCGTTTAGAGGCCGCGCTATCCGGACGCAATCCCTGCAAAGCAGAAATCAACAGAGTTCAAGAGAGAGAGAATCTTTTAGCCAATGGCAAATACGAAAGCAATCACCGACACAGCGGAACGCAAGAAAGTAAAACGGACAGCCCGGAAAAAGGCCGCTCCCAAACCAAAGCGTACCGTTCCACGCGGCTCCAACAAGCAGCGGGTCAAGAAGCTGGCGCGCGGAGCATCGAAGCGGTAAAGCATTTTTGCGGATCGAGTACGATCGCGCGAAAGCGGAACTGTCATCCTGAACGCAGCGAAGGACCTGTGCATTTGCATTCTTCCTGAACATGTGGAGATTCTGAGGCTGTCGTAAGAATGTCCACGCGTTCGTCACTCTTCGCCGGGCGACAAATATTGCGGCCCGGATCACTTTGGGATGGATCGAGCGAAATGCAATTTCGGGAGCAAAGCCCTGTCGAGACAGATCTTCGCCACGAAATCCATCGATAAGCTGATCCGCGAGTCGGAAAACCCCGAGTGCAGCCTGAAAAAAACGCTGGGGCCGTGGTCGCTCACCGCACTGGGCATCGGCGCAGTCATCGGCTCCGGCATCTTCACGGTCATTGGCACG
>JAJZIF010000562.1 GCA_021810735.1 Acidobacteriota bacterium | reverse complement strand
CAAAGCCTGGAATCGCCGCGCCAATCGCGACCAGATCACGGTCAAGTGGAAGTTCACCAGAAAACTGGCACGCCTCAAACTCAATTACTCATTCAAACGGTCACGGTACTAGCAGTATTCGACGCACTCGGAAAGATCAAGGTTTCTAGGCGGACAGCAATTTCTTGCACTGTAAATGTTCAGTGTTTCACTGGAGTCGGAACTTCTTTTGTTACCGTGGCTCGTTTGCGGGCGCTCTTTTTCTCCGTTGCAGAGGAAGTCTTGGGCTTCGATCGCGATGGAGCATGGATGGATTTGGCCAGCTTTCTGCGCAGGGGCGGTAAATCGCCGTCATTTGTCGAAGCTGGAGCGGGGTTGACGATGGGTGCTTCCGCGGGCGGGGATGGGATGTCTCGGATCGATGCTTTGTCTTCCGCAAGTCGAATCAGAAATTCCTGTGCCTTGAAGCCTGCTGCGGGATCACCCACTCGCTTGGCTGCGCGCACGTATTTGCCGGAGGGAAGCAGAAAACGCGACTCAGCGGTATCGGCCAGATACGCTGCGAGAATCTCATCGCGTATGCGTTGTCGCAATTGCGGATCGAGGATTGGAAAGACGACCTCGCACCGTTCAAATAAATTGCGGGGCATCCAATCGGCGCTTCCCGCGTAAATTTCCGGCTCTCCGCCATTCAGAAAATAGAAGATGCGGCTATGTTCGAGGAGCCGGCCAACGATGGATCGCACGCGAATATTCTCGCTGAGTCCTTTTACTCCGGGACGCAGAGCGCAAATGCCGCGAACGATCAGGTCAATCGACACTCCTGCCTGCGAGGCCGCGTACAGGGCATCGATCATGCCTTGATCGAGCAGGGAATTCATTTTGGCGATGATATGGGCAGGTTTGCCTTCGGCGGCATGTTTTGCCTCCCTGTGAATCCGTTGGGCGAAGCCTTCGGCCAGATTCAACGGAGCCACCAGCAGCGGAGCATAGTCATCCGATTCGGAGTGGGCCGTGAGGTAATTGAAGACATTGTGGACGGCGTTGGTCAGGGTTGGATTCGCAGTCAGCAGGCTCAGGTCGGTGTAGAACGACGCGGTTTCGACGTTGTAATTGCCGGTGCCCAGATGGGCATACTGCCGGACCATTCCATCCTCGGGATCGCGGCGCACCAGCAGGGCCAGCTTGCAGTGCGTTTTGAGTCCGACGTTTCCGTAGAAAACCTGCACTCCCGCGTCCTCCAGGTCGCGCGCCCAGCGGATATTCGAGGCCTCGTCGAAGCGTGCCATCAGTTCGACGACGACTGTGACCTCCTTGCTTTGAGCGGCTTCGCGGAGGGCCTGGAAGATGGGGGAATTCGCGCTGGTGCGGTAGAGCGTCTGCTTGATGGAAAGCACGGCGGGATCGTCGGCTGCCGCGCGGATGAACTCGACGACCGTGCTGTAGGAGTCATAGGGATGATGGAGCAGAATGTCGTGCCGGCGAATTTCTCCGAAAAGATCGGTGGATTCACGATGCAGTCGCAATCCATGGGGCACGAAGGGCGGATATTTCAGCTCCGGTTTCTCTGTCTTGGTGTACAGGTTCATCAGGCGAGACAGGTTGACGGGGCCATGGGTATAAAAAATCTGAAATTCATCCAGTTCAAAGTTCGCCCGCAGCTGTTCCACAATTTCCGGCGCAGCGTTGCTTTCGATCTCCAGCCGGACAGCGTCGCCCTTGCGCCGATTATGCAATTCTGCGCGCACGCTTTCGAGCAGGCTGCGCGATTCTTCTTCCTGCAAGTACAGATTGCTGTTTCGGGTGACTCGGAAGGCGGCCCGCGAGAGAAACTCATAGCCGCGATACATGGCTGCGGCCTGAGACTCGATCAATTCATGCAGAAAGATGTAATCGACGCTTCCCAGAGCCGATGGCAGCGCGACCAGGCGCGGCAGGGCGCGGGGAACCGTGACCACTCCCAACACCTGCGTGGAAGCTGCTTTGCGTTTGCGATGCAGCAACAGCGCCAGGCAAAGAGCTTTATTCAGCACGTGTGGAAATGGATGCGCGGGATCGATGGTGATGGGCGTCAGCAGGGGGTCGACTTCGCTCTGATAGAAGCCAATGGCATACTTGCGCTGATCTTCGTCCAGGTCTCGCCATGCCCGCATGCGAATTCCCGCGCGGGCCAGGGCGGGCAACAGTTGGTTATTCCAGCAGGCATATTGGTCGGCGACAAACGCATGGGTCTCTTCAGCAAGCGAGTCCAGGGTCTGCTGGGGCGTCATCAGGTCCGGTCCCGGCTCGTGATAACCGTCTTCAATGCGCTGCAGAATGCCGGCGACGCGAACCTCAAAAAACTCATCCAGATTGCTGGCTGTAATGGCGAGAAATTTGACCCTCTCCAGCAAGGGATTGGAATCGTCCTGAGCTTCCTCCAGCACGCGCCGGTTGAAGTCGAGCCAGGACTCGTCCCGGTTGAAGTATCGCTTCGGTATGGACGGAGTTCCCCGGTTTTTCAGCGCCATGCGATCATGCTCTTCATCTGGGCTTCAAAAAGAGTTCTAACAAATACAATCGACAGTATCAGTGTCTCAAATCCACGCAACTGAGAGTAGCAGCGAGCTGTGGAGAGCGTGTAAAAACTCTTTGCGCAACCGCAATCCGGTATCCTAATGCAGGATACCGAGTTCGACAATGGAGATGGTCGAGGAGCACAGGCACAACCGAAGCAGGATACGCTGCAAAAATGACATCCTTGACGGCAACTTTTTGCACTCTTGGGCTGATTTGATCATCTATTCTCTAGCACCTACAGCCAGCGATGCCGCTGCGTTCGCAACAAACTCTGTGAAAGCAATGCAAATGTTTTCTCGTACACCTCGTCGTCGCTCCCTGCAATTTCTGGCTATCCTGACGATCGCGGCGGGGGTTGGGCAGCATTGGGCGCAGGCGCAGGCACCGTCGCAACGCCGCTCGAGCAG
>JAJZIF010000561.1 GCA_021810735.1 Acidobacteriota bacterium | reverse complement strand
CATCATTTTTTCCACATGGCGGGAATCCAAGTGAAAGGGCGAAAGCGCCTGTTTATGGCCCAGGAGAAAGAAGTAATACTCGCCACGAAGGAGGGCTTTGGACATTTTGAAGTTCTATACGGAGGGTCGAGAGCCAAAAACCTGCCCTCTGCCTACGCCACAATCATTGAACCGGATGAGGTCTGGGAGGACAATCCTCGCTGTACCAATGCGAAGTGGGTCTACATCAAGCAATTTGACAGCGCGCCTTATCCCTACACGGTGGCGCTCCTCACGCTGCGGCAACAGGAAAAAATCGTAGTTCCGGTCAGCAGCTTTCCGTGAAAAAAAAACGACATCAAGAAATGGCGAAGGGGAATAAGAACCTATTTGAAACACGATCAGCCGCCCTAAGGCGGCTGTCATGGCTACGCTGCGGGGATTTCACCCACATTCTTTTCTGTACATTAGGATGCTACATTTATCGCCGGGGTGCAAGCAAATTCCTCAAAACAGAGCATCCGTTCCAAGGATTCCAGATTGACTTCCCACGTTGCGCCAGTATTACTCGTTAAGAATCAGTCGGTTATGAGAAGATATCTTGTCATTTTTCTGTAGAGATCCACCGCCCCTATTTTTCTATTCTGTCAACACAAACACCCTCGGAACCTATGAAATTTGAAGACGGCTCGCTCGCCTGGCTTGCAAAAACTCTCCCCGTTCTGGCTGAGGGATTCGCCTCTCTCCCACCTGAAAATTCTCCGCCGCATGATCAAGTCGCCATGCTCCAGGTGCTCCGGCAGGCCGCGACCCGGCTCCACGAGAACTACCCCTACTTCCATCCTCTGTATGCCGGGCAAATGCTGAAACCGCCGCATCCCATCGCCCGCGCCGCCTACATGCTGGCCACCTGGATCAATCCCAACAACCACGCGTTCGACGGCGGCCGCGCCAGCTCGAAGATGGAGATCGAGGCTGTCCGCGAGATCGCCGGAATGTTCGGCTGGGACACGCACCTCGGGCACCTCACCAGCGGAGGCACCTTCGCCAATCTGGAAGCGCTCTGGATTGCCGGACAACTTGCCCCCGGCAGCGCCATCCTCGCGTCCGAACAGGCGCACTACACGCACCAGCGCATCGGCGCCGTACTGCAACTGGGGGTTGAATCCATCGCCAGCGATTCGCGCGGCCGAATGTCCCTCGAAGCGCTCGAAGACCGGCTACGGCGGGGAAATGCCGGAACCGTCGTCGTCACGCTCGGCACCACGGCTTTGGGCGCCGTCGATCCGCTGCCGGAGATCCTCGCGCTGCGGAAGCGCTACGGCTTCCGCATTCATGTCGATGCAGCCTACGGCGGCTACTTCACCCTGGTCGACAACCTCGGGCCAGAAGCCGCAGCTGCCTGCGCCGTGCTCCCTCAGGTCGACTCCATCGTCGTTGATCCTCACAAGCACGGGCTTCAGCCTTATGGCTGCGGATGCATTCTGTTTCAGGATCCGGCGGTCGGCCGCTTCTACAAACACGACTCTCCGTATACCTATTTCACGTCGGACGAACTGCACCTGGGCGAGATTTCTCTGGAGTGCTCCCGCGCCGGCGCGGCCGCAGTCGCTCTCTGGGCCACGCAGCGGCTGCTTCCGCTCACTCCGGCAGGCGAATTTGCCGGAATGCTGCGGGATTGCCGCCGTGCCGCCGTTGAGCTTCATGCAAGAATTGCGGCCTCCTCTCTTTTTCTCGCCGCGGTCGAGCCTCAGCTCGACATCGTCGTCTGGGCGGTTCGCGGAGAGACGGTGGAGAAGAGTTCGGCCCACGCGCGCGCGATCTTCGATGCGGCCGCACGGAAAGATTTGCACCTCGCTCTCGTGCAACTGCCGCGCAAGCTTTTTCCCGGCAATGCGTGGCCGGATTCCAGCGCGGCCGGGTCCGCTTCATCGTCAGTCACATGTCTCCGCTCGGTGCTGATGAAGCCCGAGCATCTTATCTGGATGGATGAAATCTGGGCGCGTTTGAATTCCGCGGCCAGCGAAGTCTTGGCGCTCTGAAAACGCCAATTTTTTTGTCTCGAAGGGTTGCCATGGACTGCTAGAATGTCGTGAAGTCACCCAGCAAGCGGAATACTGAGCGGTATGCGCCGGATCGCGTACAACCTTTCTGGTCTGTATGCCATTTCATTTGAGTGAGACCATCTTTGCAATCGCCAGGGATCGGTTGAACTGAATACTGGGAATCGTAATTTTAGTTTCAGATTTCGCGTATCACACAAAGGCGAATTTCATCCCCCCTGGAGATGCATCCCGATGCTAGCCACGAAGACCGATAATTCGAACCGCCAGCCTGTAGACTGCGACTGGAGCCGTTTCCAAGTCGCATATTTCTCCATGGAAATGGCGGTCGCGCCCGACATGCCGACCTACAGCGGCGGTCTGGGAGTTTTGGCCGGAGATACTCTCCGTTCCGCGGCCGACACCGGACTTGCCCTGGTCGCAATCACCCTCGTGCATCGAAAAGGCTACTTCCAGCAGCACCTGAGCGCGGACGGCGTCCAGTCCGAATCCGACGAGCCGTGGACGCCGGAAGAGATGCTCCAGCCGCTGGAGCCCGTCGAAGCCATCACCATCCAGGGACGCCCCGTCATGGTGCGCGCCTGGCGCAAAGATATCGTCGGAGTGGACGGCCATGTCGTTCCCGTTATTTTTCTCGACACGGACCTGGAGCCGAACGATCCCTGGGACCGTCAGCTAACCGATCACCTCTACGGCGGAGATACCTTCTATCGGCTCTGCCAGGAAACCGTCCTGGGCATGGGAGGAGTGCGCATCCTTGCTGCGCTTGGCTGTAAGCCCGCCGTCTTCCATATGAACGAAGGCCATGCCGCTCTGTTGACCCTCGGGCTGCTGGAAGAAAGGCTGGAGGAAGGCAATCTGCTGGAGGCGCCTGAGGCTGACATTGAAGCCGTGCGCACGCGCT
>JAJZIF010000560.1 GCA_021810735.1 Acidobacteriota bacterium | reverse complement strand
CTCCCGGCTCGAAGCCGGACAGCATCCGCCGCATGGTCCGGCGCATGCATCTCTCTTCGGAAGACGCCTCGACCTGGCTCGGCATCCTGCGCCAGATTCTCTGGAAACTGCGGACAAAAAACTAAGCCCGCATCAGGCCGCTCGAATTTTGTTCCGCCAGCGCATCGCCAGATAAATCGGTACGCCTGTCGCGACAATCGCCAATCCGGGCCATGTCGTCGCCGGACGATACGCAAACAGCACCACCAGAATCACGCTGCCGCCTGCGATATAAATGCAGGGCAGCCACGGATATCCCCACACACGATACGGCCGCGGCGCATCCGGACGCGTCTGGCGCAGTCGAATCACGCCCGCAATCGTCAAAATATAAAAAATCAACGCAGCGGAAATTACATAGTCCAGTAAATTGCTGTACAGATTCCCATACTGCCCGGTCAGCGGATTCCATGTGCGCGGCAATACCAGCAAGACCGTCCAGATGCCCTGAATCGCCAATCCCCATCCCGGCACATGTGCGCGATTCAACTTCCCTGCCCGCTGGAAAAAAAGCCCGTCGTGCGCCATGGCGTAAAACACCCGCGCCCCCGCCAGCGTCATCGCATTCACCGTCCCGAACGTCGAGATCATGATCGCGATGGCCATCAGCGCCGCGCCCGTATAGGGAAAGATGCTCTGCAGCGAAGCGGTTGCCACGCGGTCCGCCGGCGCGTGTTGAATCGCGATCAAGGGCAGCGTCAGGAGATACGCCACATTCGCCAATAAATACAGCGCAATCACAGACGAAGTCCCGATGCCCAGCGCCAGCGGCAAATTGCGAGACGGCTGCCTCACTTCCGCCGCGACAAAGGTAATGTCATGCCACGCATCGGCGGCAAACAGCGACCCCGACTGCGAGATGCAGATGGCCAGAAACAATCCCAGCGCGGTCGAAGCATCCATTCCCCTGGCAAACGGAATCGGACTGCGCACGGCCCAGAAATGATGAAAATTTTCCGCCAGCGCCGCGGGATGAATGCCGATCGTGCACCCCAGCGCCACCAGCGCGAGCAGCGCTCCAATCTTTGCCACAGTAAAAATATTTTGCAGAATGCGACCGTAGTTCAATCCCAGAGTATTGGCAAACGTCAGCAGAACGATGATCGCAATCGCCACCAGCTGCGTCGTCGACAGCGAAACGGAGTAGCTCCCCACAATATGCTGCGGCGCAATCAGGTAATGATTTTCAGCGATCGCGGGCATCAGCACGCCGGCAAACCGCGCAAACGCAATCGCGACGGCGGCGATCGTGCCCGTCTGAATCACCATCCACAGCGTCCACCCATACAGAAATCCGATCAGCGGCGAAAATGCTTCCCGCAGGTAGACATACATCCCGCCCGCCTCTGGCATCATCGCCGCCAGCTCTCCATACGTCAGCCCGGCAGTCACGGTCAGCACGCCGGTCACCACCCACGCCACCAGCAGCCATCCTGGGCTTGCAATCAGCCGCGCCATCTCCGCCGGCACAATGAAAATGCCGGAACCGACCATGATCCCCACCACAATCATCGTCGAGTCGAACAGGCCCAGACCGCGCGTGAAATGTTGCGATCCGGATTGCGCTTCCTCGTCCGCGAGCGGCTTCAGCGTCATAGGCGCGCAAACTCGTTCCCGCTCAACTCAGGCATCTCGATCATTTTTCCTCTTCCCGGTTCGCGTGAAGCTGCATCGACCGTCCGTCTACGCGTTCCGCAACGGATTCGCCACTTTGCGGAATTGTATCGGATGCATCCTCCCGAACTTTGCAAATTCCTCCAAACTACCCGAAACTTCTCAAGGGGGGAATCTCATGCTCTTTTTAGGAATCGACGTTGGCACCGGTGGAACCCGCGCCGTGCTGATCGATGCCGCGGGAAAAGTAGTCGCGTCCCAGGCCGCCGAACACGCGCCGTTTCGATCCGCGTTTCCCGGCTGGGCAGAACAGGACCCCGAGGACTGGTGGCGCGCCGCGCAGCAATCCATTCGCGCCGTGCTCGCCGCTGCCGCCTGCACGCCCAGCGACATCGCCGCCATCGGCCTCACCGGGCAAATGCATGGCGCGGTTCTGCTCGACGCCGAAGGAAAAGTTCTTCGTCCCTCGCTCATCTGGTGCGACACGCGCAGCGCGCCGCAGTGCGACTGGCTGCACGCCACCCTCGGCCGCGAGCGCGTCATCGAGCTGACCTGCAACCCCGCCCTGCCCAACTTCACCCTCACGAAAATTCTCTGGGTCCGCGAGCACGAGCCGCAGGTCTTCGCGCGCATCGCCCACGTCCTCTGCCCCAAGGATTATGTTCGCCTTCGTTTGAGCGGCGTCTACGCCATGGATGTGCAGGAGGCATCCGGCACCTTGTTGCTCGACGTCACCCACCGCCGCTGGTCGCAGCCCATGGCCGAAGCCTCCGGCGTTCCGCTGCAGTGGCTGCCGCGATTGTTCGAGTCGGCGGAGATTTGCGCGACCCTCAGCGAGTCCGCCGCCGCCGCAACCGGCCTGCTCGCAGGCACGCCCATCGTCGCCGGCGCGGGCGATCAAGGCGCGGGCGCGGTCGGCATGGGCATCCTCAAGCCCGGCTCCGTCAGCGCCACCATTGGCACCTCGGGCGTCGTCTTCGCCGCAACCGATCAGCCTGTGCGCGATCCCCTCGGCCGCCTCCATACCTTCTGCCATGCCGTTGCCGGTCGCTGGCACGTCATGGGAGTCACCCAGGCAGCTGGCCTTTCCCTCCGTTGGTTTCGCGACGTCGTCAGCGCGGGCGTTCAGGGCGAACCCGCGTCCTACGAGCAATTGATGATCGTCGCCGCCGATGCGCCCGCCGGAAGCGACAGCGTCTTCTGGGCGCCCTATCTTTTCGGCGAACGCACGCCGCATCTCGATCCAGAAGTTCGCGCCGCCTTCGTTGGACTCACCGCATCGCATCGCCAGGTGCATCTGG
>JAJZIF010000559.1 GCA_021810735.1 Acidobacteriota bacterium | reverse complement strand
GTACGCCTGGTCTTTGCCACCGGGTCCGGGAAATTTCCCATTCATCTTGAGCCGGTCCGACCACTTGTTCCGGGGCACCGTTGCATCATCGTGCCCATGGAGCGACAGATAGACCGAATACAGCAGAACCAGACCGAATACAATCGCAATGCCGCGCGTGGGAGTACGGGTGGCGAGCCACGCGCCTGCGATGGCCCCCAGGGTGGTGGCGATCTCGAGAAACATTCCAATCCGGATATTGGAGTATCCCTCGCGAACGTAGGCTGCTGCCGATCCCGAAGAGGTGGCAATCACCGAAATGAGGGAAGCGCCGATTGCGTAGTGCAGATCGACCTTAAAAAGCAGCGCCAGCATGGGAACCAGCACCACCCCGCCGCCGAGCCCGGTCAATGAGCCCAGAAGGCCCGCAAAAAGAGAGCCTCCAAAAATTACCAGCGAAAAAAACAGTTGATTCATTGCCAACACTCTATCATTTGCTCATGCTCTCTCTAATCTCCAGGTTTTTCCGGCGGACGACCCGAAACTCGGTCTGGTGCCTCGAGGCAGGCCGTTGACTGCTACCTAGGATGTACGAAGATGGGAGCTGTGTTGCAGGAGCGGCTTGGACAGGCGGGGCCTGGGCAGGCGGATGTTCTTTTACCCGCAAGGCGTCCCTGTTGTGGGTAGAATATCTTCGGCACTCTTCGGGCGTCCGCCGTCTTTGGCAGGGCGCTGCGGAAGGGTAACGTGTTCGACTGGAAAACGTCTATGTGGCTGACATAATCCTGCTGCATCCTGGTGGGGAGATTTCCGTAAAGGCGGGAATCCGCGCAACTGGAGCAAGGCTCGCGTGTTTGTACCTGCGGATGCGGAGCCGGGGGGCGGCGGCAGCGCTTTTTCAAGGCTGCTGGTGGAGTCGAGCAGGCGGAATGAAAGGCACGTGGAGATGAGGCGGAATTGCATGAAACATCTATCTGGACTGCGCAACATCATATTTGGCGCTTTCAAAAACACGGGACTTCTGGTGCTGCTTGCATTGGCTGCGTCTGTTGGCTCCCCACGAGCGATGGCACAGGCCCTCACGCAGAGTCGTATCACGGGTCCAATCCGGGCCGACCAGACGACTGTGCTCCATGGAACCGTTCATCCGCTTGTGGCGGTCGCAAAAGATGAAGGTAGATTGTCTGGGTCCACCGTGATTCCGCGCATGTCGCTCGTGTTTCTTCTTTCTCCCGCGCAGCAGGCCGATCTTAAGAAGTTATTGGCCGCCCAGCAGACCAAGGGCTCGCCCATGTACCACCAATGGCTTAAACCTGGTCAGTTCGCTGCCCGGTATGGCGTCAACGCCCAGGATCTGGCCCGAGTGGCCGCCTGGCTGAAGCAGCAGGGATTCCAGGTTGCTCCCATTCCGCCCAGCGCGGACCGCATCGACTTCACCGGAACCGCATCCCAGGTGGAATCCACGTTTCAGACGGAGATGCACCGTTATCTGCTGCATGGAGTGGAGGGATGGGCCAACTCCACGGAAATCAGCGTGCCCCAGGCGATTGCCGGGATGACTCTCGGCGTCCGGCATCTGAACACCTTCCGTCCTGAACCACAGATCCACAAGACCGCTGTTCGCATGTCGCAGAACAAGATTGTCCAGGCCCGCCCGTTCTACACAGTCCAGACGCAGAATGGGCTGGTCAACTTTCTCGCTCCTTCCGATGTCCACACGATCTACGACGTGAGCGGACTTTACAACGCGAACTTTACCGGAACCGGGCAAACGATGGCGATTGCCGGCCAGACGGATATCACGCAATATCAAAGCGACATTGCGAACTTCCGCTCGCTCAGTGGGCTGAATCCCCAGAATCTGCCCACGCAGATTCTGGTGCCGAACACCGGAACCAAACAGGCGTACCCGAGCGATCTGGAAGAAGCGGACCTGGATGTGGAGTGGTCCGGCGCAATTGCGAAGGACGCGACCATTCTGTTCGTAACTGTGGGGAATTCACCCAATTACGGCGTGTTCGACTCCGTCCAATACGCCATCCAGACTCCGCTGATCAACAACACGCAATATGTTCCGGTCATCAGCATCAGCTATGGCAATTGTGAACAGGCGTTTGCTGGAAGCAACGACATTCAGAGTCTGGAGCAGTTGTTTCAGCAGGCGAATGCGCAGGGGCAGACGATCATTGCTTCCGCTGGAGACAGTGGATCGGCAGAATGCAACCAGATGGGCAAGAATGCTTCCGGCCAGTTTGTTGGCGCAACCAAAGGGCTTGCCGTCGATTACCCGGCGAGCAGCGTATATGTGACCGGCGCGGGAGGCACCTCGTTCAGCGGGGACGTGAATAACCAGTCCCAGTATTGGAGCACGACGAACAACAGCAATAACGGCTCCGCCCTCAGCTACATCCCTGAAACGACCTGGAATGACACGGTCACTCTGGCTCAGCTCACAAGCAACGGCTCCTTGAGCGCAAGCGGAGGCGGCGTCAGCGGTCTTTTCTCCAAACCCGCCTGGCAGGTTGGCAACACGCCGGACGACGGCAAGCGCGATGTGCCCGATGTTTCCCTGGCTGCGGATCCGGACCACGACGGTTACGTGCTTTGTACGGAGGAGACGACCGGGAGCGGCAGCAGCGAGACGTTTAGCGGAATGAGCAGTTGCGCCTATCCGCTTACCGGGAACGATGTCGCATACTTCGACGCCAATCAGCAGGCGTATCTGTACGGAGGGACCTCCGTCGTTGCGCCGGAATTGGCTGCCATGATCACCCTGTGGAACCAGCAGCAGGGAAACAGTAAAGGCGTGGGGAATGCCAATCCTCTCCTCTATACGGTGGCGAAGAATACTCCGGCGGCATTTCACGACGTCACGACAGGAAGCAATGCCGTGGTTTGCCAGCAAGGCAGTCCCAACTGCGTTGCCGATCCCAATCACCCTGGAAATTACATTCTTTCCTGCTGCAATGCGGGTCCCGC
>JAJZIF010000027.1 GCA_021810735.1 Acidobacteriota bacterium | reverse complement strand
TAGAGCCGCTGCTGCGCCTGCAGGTTCGACCTGGCGTTTTCGAGATTGGTTTCTGCCACCTGAATTTCCTCGGGCAGCGCGGATGCGGTGGTGGACTCGTAGTTGGCGAGGGCCTGATCGTATGCGCCACGGGCGGAGACGAGACTGGCCGCGAGATCCTGGTTAGCGAGAACCGCGAGCAGTTGTCCGGTGCGGACGTGGGATCCGCGATTGACGTAAAAGCGCTGCACGGGCGCGGTGATTTTAGGGGTGATGGAAGCCTGATGGATGGGATAGACCAGTCCCTGTGCCGTAACGACGTCGTCGATGGCCTGGCGGCGGGCGACCGCAGTTTCGACGCGGACGACGGGGGTGATCCTGGAAATTCCTGCATCGCCGCCGCTGCAGCCGAGCGCGGCAATGAGCATGGATGCCGAGGCAAGGGCCATCGGGGCGGCGAGGTGTCTGGAACGAAGGAGTGCCCGGATCATAGGTTTCCTGTAAGAGTGGCGAGATTGGCAAGCGCGGTGGCGTAGCGGGTTTCGGCGTCGTACCATGCGTCGCGTTCGAGGCCCACGGTGCTTTCGGCGTTGACGACTTCGAGGGCAGTAGCCAGACCGGCCTTGTAGCGCAGGAGGGTAAGCTTGCGGCTCTCAATGGCGTCGGCTGTGGACTGTTTGCGGATCTGTATTTCGCGCCGGGCAATTTCTGCCTGAGAGTAGTACAGCTCCAACTCGCCGGTATGAAGGCGACGAGTATAGGAGAGCGCGCTTTGCGCCTGCTGCTGTTGGAATTCGGCAACCTTGACCCTGCTGTGCGTGGCTCCCCAGGTAAAGAGCGGAACATTGAGCGAGGCGAGCGCGGAATAGCCGAGGTTTTGAATTCGCCGGCCGTTGAAGAGCGTCGATTGCATGGCGAAGGCATTGGCGTCGATGCCGAAGTAGTAGTCGAAAGAGAGCGTGGGCAGATAGCCAAAGCGCGCGGCGACGAGGTTTTTGTGAGCTGCCTTCTCGGTTTTGACGGCGGCGCCGAGTTGGGGGTCGTTAGCCGCGGCCTGTTGCTGCGCCTTGACGAAGGCCGGCAGCTTGAGGATGTGGGCGGGGTCGTCGACGACGACATAATTGCGGTTGGCGCGATGGAAGATGAGCAGGGCGAGGGCGATGCGGGCCTGCAGCTGCGCGAGCTGCATGCTCTCGAGATTGACCTGATTATCATCGACCTGAATCCTGGCCTTGACGACGTCGGCGCGGGCGGCGTCGCCGTTCTTTTCGCGCTTCCGGGTGATGACGAGAAACTGCTGGGCCGCGCGCAGGGTGCCTTGCGCCGAGGTGACCTTCTCATTGGCAGCCACGAGGGTTGCGTAGGCCTGGACAACGGCGACGACGACGCCACGCGCTGCAATCTGAGCCCTGTCACGAGCGGCGGCGGCAAGGATGACGCTGCTGCGATATGCGAGAAACAGCGACGGGGAGACGTTCTGATGCACGTTTGTCTGCGCGACGTATTCGTGCACGCCATTGTTGGCGACGAAGCGGGAGGCGAGGGTTCCGTTGCCCTGCGTATAGAGGTACTGGCTGACGCCGGTTAGGTTGGGCAGATTGGCGGCGCGGGCCTGGACGGCCATTTCCGCGGCGATGCGGGCATTTGCCTCGGCGGTTTCGAGCACCGGACTGAGGGCCCTGGCGCGGCGGATGGCATCGGCGAGGGTGATGCGCACGGGTAATGCAGTGGATGCATGCGTTGCTATCCGGGCCTTCGCAGCTGTATTCCGGGGCGTTTGCGCAGCACCAGTGGCTGCACTGAGCAGTAACAAAAGACCGGCACAGGCCAGTGACACTTTTCGGAAAGATGTCATGCCACGATTCTCATGGAGCAGTAGTCGGTGAGGCTCAATCCGCATCCGCTGGGTGAATGCGACCCGTGTTCCACCGATGGAGGTTGCCGTGCGCATGGGGCGTATTCACATCTTTTTATAAATCAGGAAGATGAAGAAGAGCTGAATGGTGGACTCAGAGCAGGTTCGCTACGGCTACGAGGATGTGAAGATGCGCGCGTGAAGGCTGCGCCCGGCAGATACGATTTTGGACAGGTAGCGCCGTGAGTCGGTCTGATCTTCCTGATTCATCATGAGGAAATAGGCGGCAAGGGAATAAAGAGCAGCAAAGGTGAGGCACTCGAGAGTCAGGCCAGCGAAGTGATGCCGCGCGATGATAACCCGGTTGTGGACATAAAGAGCCGCGGCCGAGGCCAGCCCGAGCGGGAGAATGGAGCGCAGAATCAGGTTGCCGAGTACTGCCAGTGAGTTGATGCCGAATGTGCGATCCAGCTTAAACAGCAGCACTGCCACCTGGGGGATCATCACGATCACGAGCGAGAGCGTGATTCCACCAAGGCCTAATAAATGCCCTAGCAGCATGCCAAGGCCAAAATTAGTGATACCGACCAGGAGAGAGCTAGCGGCCAGGAGACGCACCCAGCCTATTGCGAAACAGAATACGATCACGATGCCCTGGATGGCGCTTATCCCGATGTAGACGGCCAGGCTGTTGGACATGAGTGAGCCGGCGTAAAGAGGGTAGCCAACCCAGCAGGTGACAACGTCCTTGTTGAACAATACGGTGCCGACGGCAAGCGGAAAGGTCATCATCAACATGAGGCGCAAGAGGCGAACAAAGCCAGCACAAAGCTTTTCCATTTCGCGCTTTCCGTACAACTCGTGAATCGCAGGTGTTGCACTCTCAGTGAACCGGTAGAGCATGTTATATGCCGTGGTGGCGGGCATCTGGGAAGAATAGAAGGCGCTGGCTCCAATGGCGCCGCTGGTAATACCGGCCACGAGGTTGGTGGAACTGACAAAGAGGCGATTGCCGATATTCATGAAGGTGGAATATCCGCCGAAGTGCAACATTTCCTTCAGCAGTGCCCTGTCCGGGATTCCCCACCCGCCTTTGAAACCAGGATTCATTTTCATGAATCTCCAGCGGTAAAGAAAGCTGCCAGCGGCAGCAACGGATGTACCGGCGAGCATGAGTCCGAAGAGTCCGCCACCTGCCAGAACGTAGGCGAGAGAAGCGACGCTTCGACCGACATTTAAAACAGTGGAGATGAGATTGAACGCTGCAATGTCCTGGGTTGCCAGCGAGGCATTTCCGTATGCGGCGAACGGGGTGCTGAGAATCGCCCACACAGCGATGACATCGAGCGCATAGCGCGCTTGCATGGCAATGGCAGGGGTGAGATGGAAGAGCTGCCCCACGAAGAAACTTCCACCAAAGATGCAAAGTGCAAACAAAATATTTGTGCCAAGGAGGATGGTGCGTGCAGTGATGAAGACATTCCGGAAGCGAAGTCCGCCATCGTCGAGTCCGGTTGCCTGTGCCAGATATCGATCCAGCACCCAGGAGCTGGAAAAATTGACCATCGACAAAAGGCCGACGGCTTGCATGATGGCGGCGTAGGCGCCCAGAGTTTCCCGCCCAGCCATCTTGAGAACGACCGGGGCCAGCAGAATCTGTAACGCGATTTGCGACACATACTGGAACAGAGCAGCAACAAAACCTTTTGCTGCACGATCACTGCGACTCATACCCTGTTGGCTCCGAAGGTGATGCTGCGTTTGAGAATGAAGACTTTGCGCAGTGATCCGCGGCCGCCCCATGCCGATGCAATCCATGATAAAGCCACTTGTTTTGCGGTGTCTGTTATGGATATGGGAGGCCAGAACGTTGTGATTTGCGAGGAGCTCGGGTTGATCCATCCGGGTGGCGACATCCATAGTAGGATGCGATCATGGCGATGGTTCATCTGGCGTTCAGCGCCCCCCCACATCCTTTCAGCCAGTGGAAGCATGGCGCTCATCTTCTCCTGAAGCACGGCGCCGAAATTGATCCGTTCCAGGTTCACAAACTGACGGAGGATCCGGACGAAGCGGACCTGATTCTATTTGTGGAGATGGGGGAAGCGGGCTTCTTCGCAGAACGAGTCCGCGCGCATCCGTACTTTCGGCGCTACGGTCGCAAATGTTTTCTGTTTGACCAGGGTGATCTCTGCTATCCCATACTCCCGGGGGTTTACGCGGGGCTCACCGAAGCTCACTATCGTGCGGATCATACTCGCACCGGCTTCTATTTAGTATTGGGCGAAAATGCGCTGATCCATCATGCCCCGGCGACTGGGGACGAAAAGTACCTGGCGTCTTTCGTGGGCTCTCAAAATACCCATGCGGTGCGTGAGCAAGTGTTCCGGATCCAGTGTCCGGACATTTACCTGTATGACACGTCGAAAAACAGCGCCCAGATTCGCTATCACGGTACACCGTCAGAACGTCTGGAGTTCTGGAAACACTACGCGGATTCGCTGGCCGGGAGCAAATTCAGCCTTTGCCCGCGCGGTGTGGCGGCCAACAGCATACGGCTATACGAGTCGATGAAGACGGGCCGTGCATGCATCATCATCTCCGATGACTGGCATCCGAACGACGGCGTCGACTGGAATTCGTTTTCGATTCGTGTGCCCGAATCACAGGTGCATGAATTGCCGGAGATCCTCAAAGAAAACGAAGACCGCGCGGTGGAAATGGGCAGGAACGCCCGGCGGGAGTGGGAAAAGTGGTTCTCAGAACCGGTGCGATTTCATCATGTGGTGGAGCTATGTCTTGAGATTCAGCGACATCGTGGACCGTACAGCGCGGTCAAGGCTCTTGAGCACTACCGGCACATTCCGAAGCATCCGCGGCGCTACTTGAGCAGCAAACTGAACCTCTACCGAAACAACAAGAAGATTTACTGGTAGGGGCGGACCTGCAGAAACAGGCTGTCCATGATCGCGACGGCACGGAGTGCCGGGGTGATCCCTCGATCAGACGCCACTACATTTTGTATTTGCCGAGGTCTTCGTCGCCGAGATCCTCCAGCCATTTGCGAAGTTCGGCGGAGCTTCCGGGGGAGTCGACCGGATGCGGCAAAACCTTGGCGGTCCGCAGCACCTCTTCCTCGACAAAAATGGGGCAGTCGGCGCGGAGGGCGAGAGCGAGGGCGTCGGAGGGGCGGGCGTCGAGAGTGACGGTTTCGCCCTGCTGCTCCATCCAGATGACGGCGTAGAAGGTGTCGTCGCGCAGTTCCGAGACGACAACGCGCTGAAGCTGGGCGTTGAGGCCGTGCATGAGGTTCTTGAGGAGGTCGTGGGTCATGGGACGGGGCGTGGATGCCTTCTCGATTTCCGTGGCGATGGCGTGGGCCTCGTAGGGGCCGACCCAAATGGGAAGCAGAGCGTCGCCGTTGACGTCCTTGAGAATGACGATGGGCATATTGGTGGAGGGGTCGACCATCAGGCCGCGAATTTTCATTTCGATCTGCATTGCCAGGCTCCTTGCTGCCTTGCCGCGAACCGTTCGACGGGTTTGCGGATCAGGCGATGGCCTCGCCGACGAGGCTGTTTGGCAGACTCTTTGTCACCAGCACCTTGAGATAGCTGCCGGGTGCGGGCAGGATGGGCTGCCGGGTGGTGAAGTTGAGCGTCTTGTTCTGCGAGGTGCGCCCAATGACCTGCCCGCGGGCGGAATTGTGGCCCTCCACCATGACTTCTATTGTCTGGCCGACGTGCTTTGCATAGTTGGCGCGCTGGATTTCGCGCTGGCGGTCGAGCAGGATCTGCAGGCGCATGGACTTTTCCTGCTCAGGGATGGAATCTGCCATGGTGATGGCCGGCGTGTTGGGACGCGGCGAATACTTGAAGGCAAAGATGCCGTCGTACTGGACTTCGGCTGCGAGGGTGATGGTTTCCTCAAAGTCCTGGGGAGTTTCGCCGGGGAAGCCGACGATCATGTCAGTGGTCATGCTGATGGGGCGGTTTGCGGACTTGATCCAGGAGATGCGCTCGAGGTACTGCTCGCGGGTGTATTCGCGCTGCATGAGATGGAGGACGCGCGAGGAGCCGCTCTGGACGGGAAGATGCACGTGGTCGCAGAGCGAAGGTACGGCGTCGATAGCTTCGACGATGTCGCGGGTGAAGTCGCGCGGATGCGAGGTGGTGAAGCGGACGCGCTGGATGCCGGGGATCTGGCCGACGGCGGCGAGCAGCTCGGCGAAACTCTTCTTCCCTTCCGGGTCGCGGTAGGAATTGACGTTCTGGCCGAGAAGCTGGATTTCGGTATAGCCGGAGTCGGCCATACGGCGGGCTTCAGCGAGGACCGAGGCGGAGGTGCGACTGCGCTCCTTGCCGCGGGTGTAGGGGACGACGCAGTAGGCGCAGAACTTGTCGCAGCCCTCGATGATGGTGATGTAGCCGCGATGCGCGTTGGAGCGGGCGGTGAATTCGGTTTCGAAGGTTTCTTCCGTCTGGCGGTCGTCGAGGCCGGTGATGCGGTTGGCTCCCTGCTCGAGCTGCACCAGCATCTCAGGAAGTTTGCGATAAGATGCGGAGCCGGAAACCAGCGAGACGAACGGGGCACGCTCGAAGATCTTTTCGCCTTCCTGCTGGGCGACGCAGCCGAGGACGGCGAAGCGCTTCCCTTCCGCGTGGAGCTTTTTGTAGTCGTTGAGGCGGTGGAAGACCTTCTGCTCGGCTTTATCGCGGATGGAACAGGTGTTGTAGAGAATGAGGTCGGCGTCTGCTTCGGTTTCGACGCGGGTATAGCCCTGCTGCTCCAGTGTGCCGATGACCTTTTCCGAGTCGTGGACATTCATCTGGCAGCCAAAGGTTTCGATGTAGAAGGTGCGGTTCACGGCGGGGACCGCAGTTTTTTCTTCTGGCATATCCATCTTGAGTATATGCCAGCGGTGCGGGCATTTCCGCGCTGCCGGCGGTGTTGCCGAAGGTTTCGGGCGCGGTGTTTTCGTGCGGGGAGGAGGATTGCGGGTTCTGTCCGTAGCTCAATCGGGACCGGGAAAGGAGCTACTGGATCAAAACGGAAGCCACGGAATCATCTGTGCCGGGCGGATCGTCATCCTCGAAGTGCGTCAGGCGGTTTCGTCCCAGATTCTTGGAGCGATAGAGCGCGCGGTCCGCGCGTTCGATCAGAAGCACCGGAGTGTCTCTCTCCAATGCGGTAGCGATGCCGAGACTTGCGGTCATTTTGCGGTTGCCGGGGAGATTACGCATGTGAACGAGTCCCCGGAGAACGCGCTCGGCGACGATCAAGCCCTGCCCCGGCTCGGCGGACCGGAGGAGAATGGCAAATTCATCTCCGCCGAACCTGGCCAGGGAGTCGACGGGGCGGACGGCATGGCGCAGGACGCTGCTGACCCGGCGCAGGACTGTATCTCCGGCGAGATGGCCGAATTCGTCGTTCATGCTCTTGAAGAAGTCGAGATCAATGAGAAGGAGGCTGAGTTCGACGGATTCCGTGCCAAGAGCAGCGAGATCCTTCAAGAGAATTTCTTCGAAGGCACGGCGATTGAGCAGACCGGTGAGGCCGTCGGTGTCGGCACGAACGCGGTCGTTTTCCTGCTGCGCGCAGATGGAGATCCAGAAAGTTCCGGCGGCCTGGGCCAATCCGCCGAGCACGAGCAGGTAGACGAGCAGGCTCTGCACGGGATCCAGAACCCGGAGGTTGGGATTCGGATCGACGTTGAGGGTGACGATAAATCGGACGATGCGCAGGGCACTCATGACGACGAGCAGCCGGAACATCCAGCGGAGCGGCATCTGGAGGGCTGGTTGCACGGGCCGCATGGCAAGACGGGCGGTCCAGGCAAGCATGATCGCGACGCCGATGGAAGCCACGATCATGCGGGCGTCGAAGCTGTTCTGAACAAGCGAGAAATAGCAAAGTGCCGCCACAAAAGATGGCAGCAGGAGGGCCAGGAAAGGAAAGAGGCGCGGCGGCGCCTGGATGGCGCGCGCAAGGGAGAGATGCAGGAAGACGAATGCGAGAAGAATCGCCGTCTGACCACCGGCCGAGACGATGACGAGGGGAACGAAACCGCGCAAAAACATGGCCACAAGCGCGAGCAGCATGGCAGCAAAGGCCCAGCGGAGTTCGACCAGGCCGCGTAGTTTGTGGCATTCCCTTCGAATTACAAAAGTTCCAGCGAAGCCGAGGGCGAGCAGCATCAAGTAACCGATGACGATCTCGCGCATTGGCATGGCTTGCAGTTACCCCAAGGAACCTGTTTGACGTTACGACAAGTATGTCACGCCTTTCCGGGAGAGTGAAGCGTAAAACCGGGGTCTTCGGGAATAGAAAAATCACCAGTTCTGAATTGGGAAGGGTCAGATTCTAAAACGGTTCCAGGGATGGGTTCGGGAGTCGCTCGCCAGGGGATGGTTGTTATAGCCTCTTGGGTATGAGTGCCGTTGAGGAGACGTTGCATCCGCTGTCGCACGGGGCCATGCATCACTGTTTCGGGTGCGGGCTGGAGAATCGAACGGGGTTACGGCTGCGCTTTTATGTGGATGGGACGGGGCAGGTGGTGAGTCCGGTGCGGGTGGCGAAGAGATTCCAGGGGCCCCCTGGCCATGCGCATGGGGGGATCATCGCGACGCTGCTGGACGAGGCGATGAGCAAGGCCAACCGCGCGCGGGGCGTGGTTGCGATGACCCGGCATCTGGACGTTGAATATCTGCGGCCCGTGCCGGTGGGAGCTCCTCTGCGACTGACGGCACGGCATGTGGGCGGCGAAGGCAGGAAGCATCGCTGCGAGGCAGAGCTTGCGGACGGCAAAGGAACGATCCTGTCCCGGGCGAAGGGATTGTTTATTGCCATCGACGCGGAGAAGTTTCGCCGGTCTCAGACGGGGACCTGAGTCAACTCGGGCCCGGGCAGAGTCCTGGGCAGCAGCAGCTTGTCCTTGAGAATGGCTTCGGTCTGTGGGGAGCAGAGCAGGAGGAGCCTGTCGCCGGGTTTCATGCGAGACTCCCTGGTGGGCAGCAGGACCTCGTCGCCGCGGAAGATAACCAGAACCTTGAGATTCTTATCCTTTGTGATTTCGGCGAGGCTGCCAATGAGCTCGTTGCACAGATTGCAATTCTGCTGGAGTTCGCCCATGAGCATGCGCTCTCCGGAGTGGAGGGAGAGCGGAATGCCGGACTGCATGAGCGAAATGATGTCCATTTCGCGCAGAGAGGGCTCGCCGGCGACACGATGGGCGCGTATGAGGTCGATGGCGTAGTTCATCTCCTCAACGTAATGGGCGGGCGACTGGGCGTAGGTCTTGACCTGTGCCTCATAGAGGCTGTGGTAGCGCAGGCCCCGCGAGAGCCAGGTCTGGACGAGGAAGGCGAGAATGACGGCCAGGCCCGCAGGCACCAACAACTGGTAGCCGCCGGTCATTTCAGAAACCATGAGAATGGTAGCCATGGGGACGCGGGCAGCAGCGCCGAAGACGGCAGCCATGCCGACGATGACGAATCCGGCGGCGGGCTGGTGAAAGAGAGCGGCCAGCGTCCCGCCGAGCATGGCGCCGATGAACATGCTGGGCGCGAAGACACCTCCGGAACCGCCCGAGGAGACCGTTAAGGAGAGGCTGAGCATTTTGAGGAAGAGCAACGCGACCAGCAGGTGGAGCGGTAGAAAGCCTCCGATGCTCATCTGCATCCAGCCGTAGCCGCCGCCCAGCACCTGAGGGAAAAAGAGCGCGATGAGGCCGACGCCGAGGCCTCCGATGGCGGGCTTGAAGATCTGGGGACATGGGATGGCGTGGAAGAGATCGCGCATGCCGTAAAAAACGACGGGGAGAAGTGTGGCCAGCAGGCCGCTGGCGAGTCCGAGAAGCACGTACCAGGGGTAGTAGCGATAGTCGGGCAGGAGAAGTTTGTCGGGCACATGAAAGAGCGGCTGCAGTCCGAAGAAGACGCCATTGGCTGCATAGGCCACGACGGACGAAAGCAGCGTATAGATGAGCATGTGGCTTTCGAAATCCATGGCGGAGTAGAGAACCTCGACAGCGAAGATAGCCGCCCCAATGGGCGAGCGAAAGACGGCGGAGAGGCCGGCGGACATGCCAACGAGAAGGAGGAAGCGGCGCTCCTGATCGGAGCGCCTGGTGAGATTGGCGTAGATGGCGCCGCAACCGGCGGCGATGAGCGCGGTGGGGCCTTCACGACCGGCTGATCCGCCAGAGCCGATGGTGATGCCGGAAGCAATCATCTTCAACAAGGGAACGCGTGTACGGATGTTGCCGGCGAGGCGGTGGAAGGCGTTGACGACGGTGTCAGTACCGTGGCCTTCGGCCTCCGGCGCCCAGGTGAAGACAAGAATGCCGGAGATGAGGCCGCCCAGGGTGGTCACGAGAGGGATCCACCAATTGAGGTGGGGTGCAGCGATGGATTTGGGCGCGATGGAATGAGCGACGTCGGGCAGGACGTAACCGGCGATCTTATTGAGGAAGAGCCAGGAGCACCAATATAAAATCCAGTGGAAGGCCAGGGCGCTGGCCGCACCTACGAGTCCCAGGAGGACTGAATCCAGCACGCGTCTGAGCTCCACCCGTTCGATCCACCCCGCCATGTGGGAGAGAGGTTTTTTGGATAAGAAGTGAGTGGGTGCGGTGGACGTCGTTTCCGGTGCTGGCACTTTCCAGACCCCCCTTTATCGGTTCAACTCCTGTGCAGTTGCAGTCTGATACGGTCTTGCGATTGGGGAATTCCGGCAGCGCATTGTTTTCGTGCGAAGCGCGCCTCTGAGTATGATGCGCTGACCAATGCAACCACTGTTAAACTGAGTTGTTGAGATATTTCACGCAAAGCGCTTCGGTATTCCTGTGCCCGGAAGCCTCGAAGGCCTCTTGCGAAGACGGAGACTCCCCATGGCAGAACATACAAAGAATGGATTGACTGGTGTAGCCGGCGGCTCATCGGCAGGGCTGCGGCTGAAGACAGGCCTGGCAGAAATGCTGAAGGGCGGCGTCATCATGGACGTAATGAGCGTGGAACAGGCGCGGATTGCCGAACAGGCGGGCGCGGTGGCGGTGATGGCGCTGGAGCGGGTTCCTGCGATGATTCGCGCGGAGGGCGGCGTGGCGCGCATGGCGAGGCCGAGCCTGATCAAGGAAATCATCGCGTCGGTGTCGATTCCGGTGATGGCAAAGGCCCGCATCGGGCACTTTGCCGAGGCACAGGTGCTTCAGCATCTGGGCGTGGATTTTATCGACGAATCAGAAGTACTGACCCCGGCTGACGAGACGCACCACATCGACAAGCACGCCTTTACGACGCCGTTTGTGTGCGGCGCGCGCGACCTGGGCGAGGCGCTGCGCCGCGTGGCGGAAGGCGCGGCGATGATCCGGACCAAGGGCGAGGCCGGCACGGGCGACGTGGTGCACGCGGTGAAGCACATGCGGCAGATTGTGAAGGAAATGCGGGCGCTCACCGTGCTCAGCGAAGAAGAACTTTACGCGGCTGCCAAGGAGCACCGCGCGCCGTACGAGCTGATTCGCATGGTGGCGAAGACGGGCAAGCTGCCGGTGCCGAACTTCTCGGCAGGCGGCATTGCGACACCGGCCGACGCGGCCCTGATGATGCAACTGGGCGCGGAGGCAGTGTTTGTAGGCTCGGGCATCTTCATGAAGGAGCGGGCGACGCCGCTGGATGTGGAATTGAATGCGGCGGGCAAGTTCAACAATCCCGCCGAGCGTGCCGAGGCGGAGTCGCGGGCGCGGGCGATTGTTCGGGCGACAACGCATTATCAGGATCCTGCGATTGTGGCCGAGTGCAGCGAAGAGTGCCTGGGCTCGATGAAGGGGCTGGCCGTGAATGCGATTGAGGAGTCGCAGATGCTGCAGACGCGCGGCTGGTGAGGATTGGCCGGGACCGGCCGCCAAGGCGAACGCGCCTTCGGGCCAGAAAACAAGAGGGCGTCTGCGAGTGCAGGCGCCTTTTGCTTGAGGCAGAGTTTTCTGATGACCGTGCTTTTGCGCACGACGATGAGAGGACGAGTTCAAAATGCCGAACGATGATCTTGCGACGTTTGAGAAGTGCTACAGGATTGATCTGAAGCGGAGGTTTCCGGTGCCGGCTGCGCTGCTCTGGGTGGCGATATCGGAGGGCGAGCAGATTGCGGCGTGGATGAAGTTTCCGGTGGAACTGGAGGCTCGAACGGGTGGGGAGATCCATATTGATTTTGGCGGGCAGGGATCGATTGAGGGCACGGTGTGCGATCTGGAGGCGCCGTTTCTGTTCGCTTACACATGGGGCGATTCCTTTGTAAAGTGGAGCGTTTCAGGGGATGCGGAGCAGGCAGAGCTGGAGTTCTCACATATCGGCGTGAAACCGGAGCTGGCGAAGGGACTGGCGGCGGGATGGCATGCGTTTCTGGACCAGCTGGAGGCATATCTGACGAAGGCAGCGCCGCCTGCGGGGCGCTTCCAGCAACTGAACAAGGAGTATGCGAAGCTGACGCTGTGACTTCCCTGCCCTGGAAGGCCGGAGGGCGGGCCTGGGGAGATTGCGTGCGCAAGGCCCGGGCAGGAGCGCTGCACCACAACCTTCCAAGTAACATAAAGACAGCGATTTTCGCGAAGGACGATGACGGAGACGGAATTGATTCCACGGATTGGTGTGCTTGCGATTCAAGGCGACTACGAGGCCCATGCGCGGGCGCTGCGCGAGGCCGGTGCAGAGGCCGTCCTGGTGCGCAAGCCGGAGCAGTTGAGCGGCCTGGATGGACTGGTGCTGCCGGGCGGCGAATCGACGACTTTTCTGAAGTTCCTGGAACGGGACGGGTTTCTGGGCGTCCTGCGTGAGTTTGTTTCGATCAAGCCGACTTTTGGCACCTGCGCGGGATGCATTCTGCTGGCCGAGGAAGTGTTGCGTCCGGCGCAGGAGAGCCTGGGCGTGCTGCACGCGACAGTGGAGCGCAACGCCTACGGTCGGCAGATCGACAGCAGCATTCAAGTCGCAGAAACAGCGCTCAAGGGCGGGCCGCTGGAGATGGTTTATATTCGCGCGCCCCGGATTGTGAATACGGGCGCAGACGTGAGGGTGCTGGCCGAGCGGGATGGGTTCCCTGTCCTGGTGGAACAGGGGCACCTGCTGGCGTCGACGTTTCACCCGGAGCTTTCGGCAGACCGGCGGGTGCATCGTCATTTTGTGGAGATGGTTCTGGCGGGCCGTGAGCCGTCGAACCGCAATTCCTGAAGGGGTGACGCTACCGGCAAGGCCCCGAAAAGCATCCAAAGAGCAGGCTGTCTGATTGCGGACGACGGCGCCGCATCCAGTTGAGGCGCATCTGGAAGAGGGATAGGGCTGGAACTGCACACCCTCGAACCAGGCTGTTGACGATGGTGACCTACGGGTCCATGCTCAATGGGATGAGCGCCCGCAATGAGGAGCAAGCTCACACCTGGGAGTGTAGGCCATGCCTGCCACCTTCTCGCGCTATCCGGTCGACATTGAGCGAAAAGACACCGGTATGGGCGGGAAACCGCCAGTGGACCGGCGGCCAACCGGCGGCGGGGGTGGAGGTGACGATAACTGGGAGCACCGATCTTCCAGCCGTCGCGAGCCGCGTGCGCTGTTGACGCGGTATCGCACAGCATTGGTGTATGCGCTGGCTGCCGATCTGGCGTTGTTTGTGGTGATCGTGGGAGAGTTTCTGGTCCAGGAGGGTGCAGGCCGTCTGGACCCAAGTGTGCCGTCCGCATCGTCGTGGCACGCCCTGGCGCTTCCGCCGATCCTATGGATCAATACGGCACTGCTGCTGCTCTCGGCCGTGACCATGGAAATGGCGCGCCGGCCATTCTTCTCAGAAGTGGAGATTATGGAAGAGTGGCTGGGGATGGGGCGGCCCGCGCTGCGACGAGCGATGCCATGGCTGATCGCCACGCTGATCCTGGGGGGACTTTTTCTTGCCGGGCAGTGGATGGCGTGGGCACAACTTTCGGCCCAGGGCTTCTGGTCCGGCACCAATCCCAACAGCCACTTTTTCTACCTGATCACGCGGGTCCACGCGCTGCACCTGCTGTTGGGCATCGTTGCGCTGATGTCGGCGGTGGGCAGCATGTTCTTCATCAAGCGGGTGATGTGGCGGCAGGTTGCGATTGACTGCACGGCCTGGTACTGGCACACGATGAGCGCGCTGTGGCTGGTGCTGTTTGCCGTGCTGCTGTATGGGCCGTAAACGCCACGAGCCAATCAACCAAGATTGCGGGGCCCAAACTGCCGTGCCGTGGTGCGGTTCGCTCGCGGAGGACGTGCGTGGAGGGCAGGTCCTTTCCTTACATAATCTGCGGATTGGCTTCAGTCGTGACCGGCCACGATGGGATGGTCAACGTGGCCGATGTTGTACTGGATCTTGAGGTAGAGCCATTGCGCCCGCTGATGATCGACTTGCGAGACCCTGGGAACAGCAATCTGGACGGTATGGTTTCCCGTTTGGGAAAGAGACGGCAACGGGGAGGCCCAGGTTTCCGGATGGTAGCGGAAGATGAGCGTCTGCGGATTGAACCAGTGGTCATAGAACGGGGCATCCGGGGCGACGAAGCGCTGCACGTAGACGCTGACAAACTCCTTGTGGGTGTAATCGCGGCATTTGGTGTGAGTGATGGTGAAGCGGGCTCCAGCGAGGCTGGGGATGGTCTGCAAGGTCTGGGTTTGGCATGCGTAGGGTGAAGGTGTGAGGCGATTGCTCACCACAGTGATGGTACCGATGCCGAGCAGAAATACCACGCCCAACAGCAGAATGATCACTTTGCCGGGACTCATTTTGCGGACTGCCATCCGGTGATTCACTCCTTTACGCAGGGACCATGCAGCATACCGACACCGGCAAGCCGCCTCTCATGATCAAAAGCGATGAAGGAATTCCGGTCAAGGGCGAGGTGGGGTGTTGGGGAAATGCGACGGCAGATGAGATGGGGGCGCCGAACTTTGATGGAGGGACGATCGGGAGCGATCAGGCGCGGGGTCTGCGCAGAATGGGGACCGGCTCGGGGCCGAGATGGACGGAATGTGAATGCGAATGAACGGCCTTGAGGGTACCGGAGTCATGCACATTGACGACTCGATTGCGGCCAGCCTGCTTGGCGGCATAGAGGGACTGGTCCGCAGCACTCAGCAGGCTTTCCACACCGCTGCCAGGGCCGGGATAGCAGGTTGCGACGCCGACGCTGATGGTGAGGCATCCGCCGTTAGGCGACTCGGAGTTTTCGATGCCGAGGTTGGCGATTGCGGCGCGCAGCGATTCGGCGACCTGGAGGGCCATGTCGGCCGGAAGATCGGGCAGGATGGCGGCAAACTCCTCGCCGCCGTAACGGGCGAGCATTTCGCCGGCGCGCTTGAGGCGGCTACTGAGGGTCTGGGCGGCGATCATGAGGCAGTCGTCTCCGCGCAGATGACCATAGGTGTCATTGAGGAGCTTGAAGTGATCGAGATCCATCATGAGCAGCGAGAGGGGCGCGCCACGGCGCATGGTGCGATTCCACTCGATCTCGAGTGTTTCCTCAAACTGGCGCCGGTTGGCGACCTTGGTCAGGGGATCGATATAGGAAAGCTCCTGGAAGCGCTCCATGGCGATCTGGAGGGCCGCTTCACTTTCAGTGAGTTTGCGCTGGGTTTCGAGGTAACGCATTTCCAGCAGCGAGTTGCGGAGGCTGTAACTGCCGAGGCCGATGAGTACGGCCAGCAACCCGGCCACGAAGTCGTAACGGACGAGGATGGTGCCCATGACCAGCACGACGGCGGTGATGAGGACGGGCATGGAGTGAAGGATGACGCGCTGAGAGCGGCGTGTCGCGGGGAGAGATGGCTGCTCCTCGACGACGGGGAGCCAGGCCGCCAGTGCGGCGAGCAACAGGAATGGCAGATCCCAGAAGAGATCAAGCAGGGTTCCAGTCGGCAGATTATGAAACTCGTTCAAATAATTCATCGGCATCGCAATGGCCGCATACACCGCCATGAAAGAAAAGGTCACGCGGTAAAACTGCCTTCTGGCACCCCGCGCTCCTGTGAACAGGCGCAAACCTACTGCGCCAACCAGGAGGAGGTTCTCAACGTTGTAGGCACTGTAAACGTGCTGAGTTGAGATGGCTGTGACGCCGTGGCTGGCAGGAAACAACTCAGACTGCACCAACCATGCTACTACTAAAGCCTGAATGAAGTCAGTGAATAAGAGCGAGCGGAGGCGGGGCTGGTCGGCGACGGAGCAGATGGCCAGGAGGAATGGAACGCCGTAAAGGAAAAAGCAAAGGTCAGAGTTGAGCGCTACTGTCTGGGGGATGTGATGTACATCAATGTAGGTGTAAGTGGCCTGGCCCGCCGCCCACAAGGCCATGCCCGCACCGGCCAGGTACCATTGAAGCCCTACGCTGAAGCTACTGAGCCTCCAGGCACGCCAGAAGCAAGCGATGCAGGCGAGAATCGCACAGAGGAGCAGAAAGAGATCAGACCCGGCAAGATGCCAGGAGGGAACGGCAATGATTCCGGCATGCAGTGCAAGCAGCAATGCAGGAATTCCGAACCATAACCAAGGCTTGGATCTCATGCTCATTGGAGGCAGACGAAATCAAAATCACGCTACGTAAATTACTGCGAACCGCTTATGCTCTAATATCTTCGATTGAAGGCGTGCAACCCTTGTAAATACTTTCAGCTGAAAAAGCAAAAAAGGCGAGCCCAAAGCTCGCCTTTTGTAGAAAAAAAAGTCGCGGCTATTTTTTGGCCGGAGTAGAAGCAGGAGCAGAAGCGGTGGTTCCCTGCAGGACCGAATGCTGTCGCGCTGCTCCGCGCTCCATCATGACGGTAAGCGTGATGGAGGTAATCATAAAGATAACAGCAGCCCAGACTGTTGTCTTGGTGAGTACGTTGGAAGCCGACCGCGGGCCGAATGCAGTTTGAGAACCCTGGCCGCCAAAGGCGCCTGCCAGATCTGCGCTGCTGCCCTGCTGGAGCAGGATCACGACGATCAGGAAGAGGGAGACAATGACGTGAACGGCAACGACAAAATAAATCATGAGATGGCTTTCGGCGGCGACTCCGGGCATACAGCCGCAGCGCAGCTTTGGGGATTCAGAGAGAAAATCATTTGGTGCGGAAGGGGGGACTTGAACCCCCATGCCTCTCGGCGCCACCCCCTCAAGATGGTGTGTCTGCCAATTTCACCACTTCCGCACTTGGGTGAACTCTGTTCTTTGAGGAGTATAACAAACCGCAACCGGCAGGAAAACGTGGGATTTATCCGCGGGTAAGAGAGGCGGTGAAAGGCGGGTGGTTCGGCACTCCGCGCGTGGAAGAAAAGGCTGTCTCAGGGATCAAGGAGCGTACAACCGCCGCAAATCCCTTGAATCATGAAGAGAGGGTGAGGATGCAGAAGGGGGAAATACCGCAGCCTCACCCTGCTCTCATTGAGGATCTGCGGTGAGCGTTGAACGGCCGCAAATCCTCGGGGCCAGCTGAGCTTGCCCCTTCAAAACGTACTCCATATAGCGCTCTGAGAAGATAACGAGGGAGCGGATCAGATGGAGCGGATACCAAGGAAGGCCTACACGTACGAGTTCAAGCTTGAGGCAGTTCGGCTGGT
>JAJZIF010000558.1 GCA_021810735.1 Acidobacteriota bacterium | reverse complement strand
GCTTCTTTCCCCGTAGCGCATCCTCCATCGACGTCAGAGCAGAGCGCAAAGCCGCGCCATGGTCCCTGGCTGCAGCGATGAGCCTCTTTTCGGCCAGGCTGAACTTGGAATCGGCGCCGGTCGCAGACTCCGCTGGAAGCATCGAGGTCAATGAAGGAATCAGGCGCGCGGGAACCGAATCGATCGGAATCGCCCGGAGCCACCTGCCGCATTCTTCATCCTCGCGCCGGTGGTAGCAGGCAATCGCTCGGATCAAAGCCTTCCACGGAGCCAGTGGGCTGCGCCGCGACACCTCCGGCAGCGCCAGAACCGCGTCCTCCACCGCTCCCTTGGTCACAGCCTGAAACGCGGTGGCCAGTGCCGATGCAGCCGTGCGCAAGGAATGTTCCGGCTGCAGGGATGAAACCGCGGCCAATGCAGGCAGGTCATGAATCCGTTGCCGGATAAATGTTTCGATGCGTTCGCGGTCTTCCGCCGGAAGCTCTGGATCGGCGAGCGGTCTGACGACCTCCTCCAGTTTGCCATCCTGCGCGCATATCTCCCGGACGAGTTCCGTCAATCGCGGCAGTGCTGAGGGGAACCGCTCCTGCACAATCCCCAGCAGAGTCTTGGCCTCCACGGTCATTCCCAGCCTGAGCAGATCGTCGATGCGAGCCTTGTAGGCATCGGTCAACAGGGTTTGCGATTCCGCCGTTGCGCAGCGCTTGTAGATGTCCTTTGCAAGCTGTAGAGCAGCCTTGGAATGCCGACCGGCAATCAGCTCCCGTACCCGCTCAATTTCTTCCGGCAACAGGCACGCGACCCCCACATTGAGGGCCGCGTTTGACGCTGAACCATTCTTCTTGTTTTCTTTTCGCGACATGGGATAAGACGATCAAGGACAGTTTAAATGCTAGAGCCTCTTGCAAAAATCGGAGCACCGCGTGATTTATGAGGCGGGGACTTCGATCTTTCGAATAGGGTCACCACGACCAACTCCAAAGTGAAAGGCGTCCCCACCGTATGCAGCTTACCGTTTCCGGGATCCTGAATCAATTTCATCGCATCCTGCAAGGCGTACTGTTCCCGGCGCTCGATGAGCAGTTGCTGGACCGTCTGTCGGTCGATGTTTCCTTGCGGCGCATCTGCGGTTGGGAAAGTCGGCGTGAGATACCCCACGAGTCGCAGTTCTCGCGCGCGTTTGCCGAATTCGCCGCGTCGGAGCTTCCCCCAACGTTTGCACCCTTGTCGACTCTGTGGTCTTACATCCCATGCCCGCTCCCAGGAGATTTACGCCCTTGACCTGCGATTTCAGTAGGGTCAAACCACAGTCCCACGCGGAAAACCCTTTACAAGTCAGGGCAAGATCGAGCTTATACTCTGTACCCTTGCGTGGTACATTGACTCGTGGCGGGACTGCGGAACGATTGTGGACTTTCGGGACGACTGGTTGCGCGATTTCTTCGTCAAGGACCTCCGGACAAAGAAAATTCCCTCCGAGTTGAGAGACAGATTGTTCCGTAAAATGCAGATGATCGACAATGCAACCACGGACCAAGACCTGCTGGTGCCACCCAGCAACCACTTCGAGAAACTGCACGGCAAACTGGAAGGTTTCCATTCGGTCCGTGTCAATAAACAATGGAGGCTGGTCTTCCAGTGGGACAGTGGTCGTGGAGAAGCAAAGGACGTCTATCTGGACGACTGCAGTTATCGGTGAGGTGGGACATGTCAATGACGAAGCGCAAGCCGGCGGGCATAGGAGAAATCCTGGTCGAGGAGTTCATGAAGCCGATGGGGCTGACACAAGGCGTGTTGGCCGATGCGATGGGCGTGCAGCGCAAACACGTCAACGAACTGTGCAACGGACGCAGGTCTGTTACCGTGCCGACTGCACTTCTTCTTGCCCGTGTGTTTGGCAATGGTCCTGATTTTTGGCTGAACGTGCAGAGGCGCAGCGATCTGTGGAAGGCACTGCATTCACCTCGCGAACGCGAGCGGATCAAACGTGCCCGACCGCTGACCATCGCCGCGTGACATGTGCGCCACCACAACTACGCTGCGGGGAGGACGTGTGAGCTATATTGTCATGCTTTGATTTCGTACGAAACGGACAGCAGAATTTTCCTGTTTAAACGTCCATTTACGCAGTCCCTGGCTACGACAGCAGCAGTTCGAGGTCCTCTGTACGCAAGTTGCGAATCAGGCTGTTGTCAGCGCCGATGATGGCGTCTGCCAAATCGCGCTTCGTAGCTTGCAGTTCCAGGACTTTTTCCTCGACGGTGTCCCGCGTGATCAGACGATAGGCGAAGACCTGTCGCGTCTGTCCGATGCGGTGGGCCCGGTCCACGGCCTGCGCCTCCACGGCCGGGTTCCACCACGGATCGAGAATGAACACATAGTCGGCGGCGGTCAGGTTCAACCCCAGACCGCCAGCCTTCAAACTGATCAAGAAAAGCCGACAGGCAGGGTCTTCCTGGAAGCGCACGACCCTCGCCTGCCGGTCGTGCGTCTTGCCATCCAGATACTCGAAAGCGACCCCTTCGCGTTCGAGACGCAAGCGGACGATCGCCAGCAGGCTGGTAAATTGCGAGAAGACCAGCGCCTTGTGCCCCTCGTCGAGAACCACGCGCAGTTGCTCCAACAGCACGTCGAGCTTGGCGCTGGAGGCTTCCAGATGTTTGGGATCGAGGAGCCCGGGATGGCAGGCGGCCTGACGCAAACGCAGCAATGCTTCCAGTACCTGGATTGTTGACCTCTCCAGTCCTTCATTCTGAATCCGCCGGATCAAAGTATCGCGATAGTGCTGGCGCAACTCGGCATAGAGCTTGTGTTGCCCAGGCTCCATTTCACAATAGATCGTCTGCTCATACTTCGCGCTGCACCTCGCGGCCTCTGTCCTGTTGCGGGCACTCAATTCGGTGGAGGGGAAGCTGCAGCGCGGGGCTGGAAGCCAACCGGGTTTCCCGCAGGGCGAATTCGTGAGCGGCGG
>JAJZIF010000557.1 GCA_021810735.1 Acidobacteriota bacterium | reverse complement strand
CCCACGGAGCGTTTGTTGTGCGCTGGTCAGCTTCTCGCGCGCCGAGGCTGTCTGTGCATTGGCTTGTACCAACGAAGCCTGGTCCTGCGCCAGAGTGGCCACGGATATGTCGTAGGCGGCCTTGTCGGCATCGAAGTCCTGCTTGGAGATCAAGGCGTCTTTGTAAAGTTCCTGCCCACGCTTGTAATCCAGATCTTTCTGCTCCAAGTCTGCTTTGGCGTGATCCACATTCGCTTTCGCCACCTGCTGGGCAGCGATGTCCGCGGCAATGTCGCGCTGCGCTCCACTGATGGTGGCCTTCTGAGCGCCCACGGCGGATTCCTGGGGAACGTTTTCGATCACTGCCAAGACCTCTCCGCTTTTCACGTGGTCACCCTCTTTGACATACAGATGGGTGATCGGCCCAAAGGCCGTGGCCCCGATATTCACGTAATTCTTGGGCTTGATCTCGCCTGTCCCGCTGACGATGCTGGAAAGGTTTTCCCGCGTCACCTTGGCGGTAAGTACCTTTTGCGCATCCGCATCGCTGCGGTATACGGTCAGCGCAACCAGCGCGGCGCAGCCAGCGAGTATCACCACCACAATGCCAAGGGTCTTCTTGCTCATCATCATTCGAAAGTCTCTTCCATCCAGTTGGGATGCTTCAATCATGCACTTGCAGTCTTTTCTGCGCGCCGGCTCTTATATATACGATGATGCGCCCGCAAAGTTCCCCTATCGGACCTGACCGCGCGGTTCAGCGCACGGCCGGAACGGAAAACGGAGTGCAATACGCGCATGCAGTGCGTCCAAAGCCTTTGACTCGTTCGTATCCACAATTTGCGGCGAAGACCGTCCAACTGCATGGGCTCCGGCTTGAAAGTGTCGTTACAAACACCATACAATCAGAATACAGAAATTGAGGTCGCATTCATGTCCCGGATACGTTGCACAATCGCCTTTGCATTGACCATTGCATTCTGGGGATGTCCGGCCACCCGAGCTCGTGCACAGGCGGTCCAACCCCAGGATGCGTCCCTGGCCACATCGGACAATACAGCCCAGGCCAATCCTTTGAAGAGGAAGTTGAGCGATAAGGAAATTCGAGAGCAGCAGAAAGAATTGCGCCAGGAGTTGAAGGGGCCGTACAAGAAATGGCTGGACCAGGACGTCCGCTGGATCATCACCGACCAGGAGCGGAAGGCATTTCTGGGCCTGTCGAACGACGAAGAGCGTGACGCATTTATCGAGCAATTCTGGCGGCGGCGCAACCCTGACCCCGAGTCTCCTGACAACAGCTATCGGGAAGAAGTGTATCGCCGTATTGCTTATGCCAATGAGCATTTTGGAGCGGGAGAGCCTGGATGGATGACCGACCGCGGGCACATGTATATCGCGTGGGGACCTCCCGCCAGCATCGATTCCCACCCTGCCGGCGGTCCATACAACCGCCCCAACGATCAGGGCGGCGGAATGACGGAGACTTTCCCATTTGAGGTATGGAACTATCACCATCTGGATGGAGTCGGCGACAACATCGATATTGAATTTGTGGATACCTGCCAGTGTGGCGACTATCACATGACGATGAATCCGGAGGAAAAGGATGCATTGGCGCATGTTCCCGGTGCCGGCAACCTGGCGAGCCCTCAACAAAACCCAAACAAGAGTCAGACCGGCGCCGATGGCAAAGGACCGGGATTGACCGGTGGAAACGATGATGAATTCAGCAAAATCCAGCAGTATGCCGAGCTGGAAGCTGCTCCTTTGATCAAGTTCAAAGACTTGGATGAATTTATCACCAGCCACAAGGTGCTTACGGGACCATTCTTCCCATTCGATGTCAGGACGGATTTCGTAAAGATTACGGACGATACCGTGCTGGTGCCGATTACGCTTCAAATTCGCAACCGTGACATTACCTACAACACCAAAGACGGAGTTTCCCACGGCGTTGTCAACATTCTCGGCCGTGTGTCGACTATTACTGGCCGTATCGCCCAGACATTTGAAGACACCGTGGAAGTAGATGAGCCATCCGAATTATTGCCGAAAACCCTGAACAGCAAATCGGTCTATTGGAAGGCGTTGCCTCTCCGTCCTGGACGCTACCGGCTGGATGTCGTCATCAAGGACGTGAACAATCCCGATCACATCGGCACCTATGCGCGATCGTTTGTCGTTCCGGAATACGATGACGATAAGCTGGCCGCATCTTCTTTGATTCTGGCGGACAAAATGCAGGAGGTTCCCTCCAAGGACATTGGTACGGGAGAGTTTGTGATCGGCAACACCTTCATTCGTCCGCGGGTAAGCGCGACGATCACGCAGCCGGTCAGCTTCAACCGGGGCCAGAGTCTCGACTTCTGGATGCAGGTGTACAACCTGAAAATCAACCCGAAAACGAAGCAGAATGAGGCCACTGTTCATTATCTGGTGACCAATTTAGGGACCCATAAAACCCTGTTTGAAACAACAGAAACGGCGTCCAGACTCAATCCCAACTCCGACCAGGTAACGCTGGCAAAGTCCATGCCTCTGGCCGGTTTGCAGCCGGGAGATTATGAACTCACCATCAGCGTGAATGATGGAGTATCTAAGCAGCAATTGGCGCAATCCGCACCTTTTGAGGTCACGCAATAAGATGTCCTGCGTCGAATGCGCAGGCATTATGGAATCTTGTGCGTGGAAATTTCGAACCCCCAGCGATCTTCCGCCGCAGAGAGGGCAACCTCGAGTGAGTAGTTCAACGATCGGTGATTCGGTTCGCGTCTAAATTCGCATTGGCTGTGCTGTTGTCGTTAGCTTTCCCCGCTTGGGCTGCGGGTTCGGCTAGTATTAGCGGAGTTGTGCAGGATGGGAACCATGCTCCTTTGATGGGAGCCGTCGTCGAGCTGTTTGGTGCGGAGCCCTTCCCTCTACTGACCGCGTTTACTGACATTCACGGACACTATCAATTCTCCGACCTTGCTCCCGGGCAATACAGCATTCGC
>JAJZIF010000026.1 GCA_021810735.1 Acidobacteriota bacterium | reverse complement strand
GGAACACAGCACCCTCCGGTAATAAAACTGTAGATAGTGTAGAAAACCTTCCACTGGTTCCGTCAGGAATTTTCGGCAAAGCTGTTCGTGAGTGAGCACGAAAAGGGCCAGGCGCTAGCAGGCGCCTGGCCGAATCCCGCAGAATTTCGCGGGACGTGCGCACCACGAGGTGATTCGTGGCGAACACGCGTCGCAAAACTACCGTCCCTCTCGCCGTCGGGCGTGAGGGCCTTTTCAGCCCTCGCGGGGAGCGGTCTAAGCACAATACTGCGAGATATTTAACGTGTCAAGAGTGCTGCGGTGTCTTGTGCTGCGGTGTCTTCCCACATCTCCTTGAGGATATAGCCCCCCCTGTTGCAAAGATGGCTGCTGCTGCGCTCTATGCCAAATGGTCTGGATCGACCGTAAGCGTGAGCGGCGGAAATATGGCCGGACTCCCCCGCTTTGCCGTTTCAACCTATCCGCAACGCACAGTGGAGCTCATCGTCGCGCCGACCTGGGAGCTCCTCTTCGCGTTCGCCATCGTCAATTCGGATCTCCTGGTCCTACCCGACCACGCGCTTGGGACGTGGGTCGATTGCGAACGAAATCGCCACGTCCTTGACGTGGTGGTATGCCCCTTGTCGCTGGACGAAGCGATTGATCTTGGGATTAGTCACGGCCAAAGCGCGATCTACGACCTTGAGGCGAGAAAAGAGATTCCGCTCGCCACCTGTGGCGAGGAGATCACCGCATCTCCCTTCGGCGCGAATTACGTGCAACCACCCGATTCGAGAGAGTTCGCGGCGGTGTCAGGTTGGTCCAGACTCCCAGGATTTGTGAAGCGCCTAAAGGAGGAAAGTATGAGTGTAGTTCTGAATCAGAAACAGATGGCCCGCTTCGCTTCTGCACTGGCAGAACAGGAAGCGGAAACCACCCAGCCCAAAGTATGCCTTGTCGGTGACGGTCCGAACCTAGCCAGAAGGGTTGAAGCCGTATACGGAAAAGGTGCGCGGCCCGATTTGGCAGCAGTGCTCAATATCGCCAGAAGGTACGGCTCAATTCACGAGGCAACTATGGTTGCCAACCCGGGCTTACCCGTCTACGTCGCGCAGCGTATTGAACGCCTCGGCTACACCGTTGATCGCGGACTCGGGCCGGACTGCGATGACCGCGTAGTCAGCAAGTGTGTCGTTGCCGGTCTCGTCGCGGACACGCTCATCTGCATGGGTGGCGACCATTCAATGATCGATGTAGTCCGGCTGGTAAAGAATCAGCGGCGGCCCGTGAGGGTGGTCGTGATTGGCGTCAGGGAGGGAACGGCATGGTGCCTGAAGAAATCAGCGGACGAGTTTATCAACCTGCCCGTGATCTCGAAGGCGGCTGCGGCATGATGTGACGGCAACCCTGGGCTGGTGAGTCCACAGCCCGGTTTCAAAGAGGAGCCGCGCTGCTATGGAACAGATACTGATTGTCGATCCGGACCCCATCCACGCGACAGCTTTGAAGGATGCTCTGGAAGCGGCGAATTACTTTGTGTCGGTTCACCGCGATCATCGGACCGCGATGCAGGCGGTAGCCTCCCAAGGCATCAGCGCGGTGGTTTTCGTCTCATCGTCGCCTTCCTGGTGGCGGAACGATCTGAAGGCGTTCTGTGAATCGGTGGTAAACGCCAAGCACGCGATGGATGTCGTCTGCCTGCTGCGGTGGCCGTCGATTGGACCTACCGACCGCCTTTTCGGAGATGAGTTGAATGTGAGGGTACTCCATGAGTAATAGCGGCATTCAGGAAGCTGTAGCGGAGATCGAATACCTGCGCGCCAAGCGGGCGCAGGTTGCGTCCGCTAGCCCGCGTCTCGTTGTCGTGCATGGAGCGCATCAACCGTTGACGAATTGCCTGCCTGGCGAAACGGTGGAGCAGATCAGCCTCGTGGTCCATTCCCGTACAATCCCGCTGAGCCTTTCCCCAATGGGCCTCGTGATCGCGGACCTCCTCGCCCGAAAAAGGTCCATGTTCCTTACCGCTTCACAAATCGAGCACCTTCTCGTTTCAGACCCGTTTTGTATTCGCTTAGGCGCAAACGCGCCCTCAACACCGAGGCCAGCAGTCAAACTGGCTCGCAAATCAATCAAGGTGTACATCCAGAGGCTGCGCTCGCAATTGGATAAGGCACTCAAGGCGACGGGGCTTGCCACATTACCTGAAAAAATTCTCGTCTCTGAAAGCACCGATCTCTTAAATGTGACGACTTACCGATTCGCCATTGCTTGCGAATTTGTCCATCTCAACGGCGATGCCAAGAGAAAATAGCCGAACCCAGCGAGGATCGTCATGTTTCGGATCGTCACGGAAGACAAGAACGTGGAAGGGATCAAGGCCGCCCTAATCGGCTTCGATCTCGACTTCACGCTGTTCCGTGGCGTCGGATCGTGGCGGGGCAAGGAAGAGCCGAGCCTCGCGGTCGAACTCGACCGGATTTCGCGGGAGACGGCGGAAAACGTAGCCCGCAGAATCAAGGCGATGAACGATCAGGAGGCGGTGCTCCTTCAAGAATTCCCGGTGAAGACGGACCTCCTATAACGAACCCTAATCAAACATGACCACAGAAGCTCCCAATGCGGGATGCGTGAGAGCAGGCTCTATGCGCGAACCAGCGACAGCAAGCTGTGGCGCGCCATTCCTCGCGCGTACGTGCGCGTCTATATTAACCGGGTTCGGGCAGCAATTCAGCAGGCGCTCGAAGATGCTGGGATGTTGATGGCTTCGGATGCGGTGCTCGTTTCCGAACAAACAGTGATGAACGAAATCGGGCATCGCCTCAACACAACTGTCGATTGGGTTCACGCAGCTTTCTGAGAGAGACTGCACAAATTGCGTCTGGCATGGCGCAACTCCTCGGTTACGGCTTGACAGTCAGGGGCTTCAGCTTCGACCGACTGGATACCTGCATTGTCAACGCCCTGCTCCTTCACGGCTGCAATCTCTTCGCCCACGAAATGATCCATTTGGCGCGGAGGGAGAACTTCCTCCGGCAACTACTCGGGCCACGTCGTCTTGTCGCGTCAGCTATCAAGATGCGCGGTAGGCGCATACTAAACATGTTCGCGAAAATTCATCTGGAACTCGGCACGCCATTCACTGGTACGCTGTTTCTCCCGTATGTTACCCACGGCCATGGCCGCTACTGCCTTGGCGGGAACTGGTGGCTTGTCCATGTTCGAAGTGAGGACTCCGCGTAAATGCTTCACGGCGTCGAGGGTCTTTTGGCTTGCTGACTGCTTCGGATGAGCAAGCAGATAACGATCTGGTCACAGAGCTTCAATAAGGCTCCCAATCGATCGCTGATCTTGATGAGACTGGAATGATAACGTACGATATTTTTCGCACATTTGAATCGAGTTTTATGCTTGGGAGGTTGGTACAAGCAGGGGGAGCGAGACCTCTGAGGCAAGGACGATGGAGCCAACCATGGACGTGGGAGTGGAGCCGATCGGCGAGGCTAGAGCGCCGTTAGGGCCGGTGTTGAAGATCGACGAAGGTCGCCTTCAGGCCCATTTGGATGAAGTGGTACGGTCGACGGTCGAAGAGACCCTGAACGCATTGCTGGACGCAGAAGCGGATCATCTGTGCGGGGCCAGGAAGTACGAGCGCACGGAGGGCCGCAAGGATACCCGCGCCGGCAGCTACGATCGGCGTCTACAGACCAAGGCCGGCGAAGTGACGCTGACGATGCCGAAGTTGCGGACGCTGCCGTTTGAAACAGCGATCATCGAGCGCTACCGAAGACGCGAATCGTCGGTGGAAGAGGCGCTGATTGAGATGTATCTGGCCGGAGTGAGCGTTCGGCGCGTGGAAGACATCACGCAGGCACTTTGGGGCACGCGGGTTTCAGCCTCGACGGTCAGCGATCTGAACCAGAAGATCTACGGCAAGATCGACGAGTGGCGCGAACGTCCGCTGGTGGGCGATTTTCCGTACGTCTACCTCGATGGCCTATGGCTGAAGCGGAGCTGGGGCGGCGAAGTGAAAAACGTTTCTGTGCTGGTGGCCATCGGCGTTTCGCAGAGCGGCTATCGGGAGATTCTGGGGGTGAGCGAGGGAGCCAAGGAAGATGGCCCCAGTTGGACGGCGTTTCTGCGTGAACTGAAGCAGCGTGGGCTGAAGGGTGTCCAACTATTTGTTTCCGACAAATGCCTGGGGCTGGTGGAGAACCTGACCGAGTTCTATCCGGAAGCACGGTGGCAGCGCTGCGTGGTTCATTTCTACCGCAACGTGTGGACTGCGGTGCCGACCGGCAAGGTGAAGGAAGTGGCGGCGATGCTGAAGGCTATCCACGCTCAGGAAGACGCGAAAGCCGCTAAAGAAAAAGCTCTCTTGGTAGTGGAGAAGCTGAGGCTCATGAAGCTGGCCAAGGCTGCCGAGATCGTCGAGAACGGCATCGACGAGACGCTGAGTTACTACGCCATGCCCCCGGAACACTGGCGGTGCATCCGGACCAACAACCCGCTGGAACGATTGAATCGCGAGATACGGCGACGAACGCGTGTGGTCGGCGCGTTTCCCGATGGCCGGTCAGCGCTGATGTTGGTTGCGGCTCGGCTCAGACACACCGCGGCCACTAAGTGGGGAACGAAACGGTACTTGCAAATGAATAGGCTGGCCGAGGTCCGGGCCATCGCCTGACTTTTTGCTGTTGGCCCCCATGGGGACCAACAGCAAAGCAACCTCAACCCAATAACCTTCCTGAGTAAAACGGAAGATCGAAAGTGCGAAAAACTCTGGACACTACCCGACAGGTCACGTACTCTCAACTTCCAAGTGACTTAGTTTTGGATCATCTCCCCTGCCATGCTCAGATCCTATCCGCAGCGTTCAGTTCCCACGGCCATCACCAGACGCGACAGGAGTTGGTCGGCATCATCGGCTGCCCCCGTGTGCATCCGAAGGCCTTTCCAAACTCCTCCGAGTTTTGCAATGTGCCATTGATACGCCACTTTCCGATCGAGTGAGGATCAACCTTCGCGGACACGCGCATGGAAGCATTCGTCTGCCTGGAGCACCATATCTGTCCAAAGGAAATAAAAAACTGCTGCGCAGGTGTGTAGCCATCCACCGTCTGGCTCATCGCTTCCGGGCCTTCCGCCTGGAGGGTATTCATCAGCGCCTGATAGGCAATACGCAGGCCGCCGTTGTCGGCGGTATTCTCGCCCAATGTCAGCTTGCCATTCAGGTGCGTTCCAGGAGCAGTCTCGAAACCGTTGTACTCTTTCACCTCGCAGGCCGTCCGTTCTTCAAAAGCTTTTCGATCCGCAGGTGCCCACCACATCCGCAGGTTGCCTTTGCCGTCATACCTGCTTCCGTTGTCATCGAAGCCATGGGTCATCTCGTGGCCAATGACGACACCGATTGCACCGAAGTTCACGGCATCGTTCTGGGAGGGATCGAAGAAGGGTGGTTGTAAAATCCCGGCGGGAAAATTGATGTCGTTCATGCTGGGGCTGTAATAGGCATTGACTGTGGGAGGTGTCATGCGCCATTCCTTCTCATCCACGGGTTTGCCGATCTTGTCTAATTCATGACGGAATCTAAAGGCGTCGGCGCGATGCACGTTGGCAATGAGCGCATGCGGCTCGACAGTAAGCTTCGAGTAGTCGCGCCAGTGTTCGGGATAGCCAATCTTGTTGCGGATCGCAGCTAGCTTAATTTCTGCTTGCTGCTTGGTTTCAGCGGTCATCCAGGGAAGCGACTGGATGTCCTGCTTCATCGCGTCTTCGAGCGCCGCCACAAGTTTTTCCATGCGGGCTTGCGAAGATGGAGGGAAGTTCTGGGCTACCCAATCCTGGCCTACAGCCTCGCCCATGGCATGATCGGTCAACACCGTGCAGCGCTTCCAGCGGGCCTGGTCTTCCTTTTGGCCGAGCAGCGTCTTTCCGTAGAAATCAAAACTGGCCTCGACGAAAGCACTGGAGAGATGGGGAGCCGCCGCGCGCAAAATCTTCCAGCGCAAATAGCTCTTCCATGCATCCAGGCTCTGGTCCTGGATCAGCGTGTTCATGCCAAGGAAAAAGACTGGGGAGGAAACATTGAGGCGTGTGAGATGTTGCAGCCCAATGCCAGAGAGGTATGTGTTCCAGTTGAAGTCCGGCGTGAGCGCCTGCAATTGGGTAAGTCGGAGCAGATGATAGCGGTTCTCTGGATCGCGCAGATCGGCTCGCGGCGTGGAATTGCGCGCCAAAGCTGTCTCGATGGTCATCACCTGATCGGCCTCTTTTTGTGCGTCTGCGGGAGTGTCGCCAATCAACTGAAACATGCTGGACAAATGAGCCAGATATGCCTGGCGAATCATCACCGTGCGTTGACCGTCTTCGAGATAGTACGAGCGGTCCGGCAGTCCCAGTCCGCCCTGCCCGGCCACGGCAATTTCCTGCGTGGCGTCCTTGATATCCTGCTGTGCGCCGAAATCAAAAAGCGAGGGAGTACCGTCGTGCGACTGTAGTTGCGCAAGGATGGAAGGCAGTTGGTCCTTGGAGGTCAGCGCTGCAACTTGTTTCAGCAGAGGTGCAATCGGCTGATAGCCGAGCGCATCCGCTTGTGCTTTGTCCATACATGCTGCGTAAAACTCGCCGTATTTTTGCTGGAGAGGCGTCTTCGGATGTGTGGCCGCGGCCTGAAGATCCTGATAGAGCAGCCACCGATTACGCTCTCCTAATTCATTGAAGCGGCCCCACTTTGTTTGGTCGGGAGGAATGGCATGCGTCTTGACCCAGTTGCCGCAGGCGTACTGGTAAAAGTCCGTACAAGGGTTGGCGGACTTGTCGATCGCATCCAGATCGAAGCTGCGCGGAGCAGGCGGCGGAGTCGCCGATTCCGATGCACCACCGGCAGCAGGTGTCTCGACCATCCCAGCGGTGCCGGAATCAGTGGCCATCGACTGCTGCGCAAACGCAATGTTCATGCAAAGGATGGCACAAACAACCAATGAAGCGAGTGAAAGATAACGCTGGCGCATGGTCTCCTCATGTTCGATCCGCGGGTGCAATCCTTGCAGGCAGCGCACTGGATTGTCCCGCAGAGCCGCAATTCAAATTTGTTGCGAACAAGATAGCACACGTTTCTATGCGATCGGCAAGCCGTACCGCAGCAGCATATATGCCTGCAAACACCGCTGCAGCGTTATGCGCAGAGTGCAGAGAAAGTCCCCGCGCCGACTTCTACAGTATTTGGAATAACTGGTTAATGTTTCTGCAATATATTGCAAAAATATGCGTCACGGACTCTGCCTGAGAATAACTGTCGATCGCGAACTCGTTCTATTTATTGGATATACATTTCACGCAAAAAAAGAAAGCAATTGGCACGTGAATTGCTGGTATCCGCTGCATCCCCACGGTGGTTTTTCCGATTCAGCCTGTAGAGATATTGCGGATCGGTGGAATTGGTTCCTTCTGGATTTTGCCTAAGCGATTTACTTTGTCGCAGTCATTAGACGGAAGCCAAACATATTCTCTTTCCTGCGGAGGGCTCACCTACATGAACATCCAGCGCAAATTGCTTGCCTTAAGCATGTTTCTTGCTGCGGCCTTTTTTATTGGTCTGCTGCCTCATCGCGCGGCGGCCCAGGTCGTATATGCATCGATCCATGGCACCGTCACGGACTCGTCGGGAGCAGTCATCCCCGGAGCCACGGTGACCGCACTGAACACCAGCACGGGAATTTCTACTACAATCACGACCGACAGCAAGGGTTATTACATATTTCCAGAGTTGCACATCGGTGGCCCCTACACGGTGTCTGTTGATAAGTCAGGCTTTCAGTCGTTTAAGTCCACCGGGTTGATGCTGAACCTGAACGCGGCGCGCCAGATCGATGCCACACTCCAGGCTGGCAGCGTCTCTCAGACGATCGAGGTGACAACCGCAACGGTTCAGGTGCAAACCTCCGACTCGCAGTTGAAGGCCACAATTGGAGGCCAGGAAATTGTGGACGCGCCCATCCTGGGGCGTGACCCTGTACAGCTGCAGAAGACTACTCCCGGAGTTATGGAGTCATCCGACCGCTTCGGGACTTTCTCCACGAACGGCAGTCAGACCCCGGAGAATTCCTTCATGCTGGATGGGGGCGACATTACTTTTGGCGGACTCAATACGGCTGGACTTACTCCGAATCCGGACGCCCTGGCCGAATTCGACGTGGTCACCAGCACTCTCAATCCGGAATTCAGTCGTAACTCCGGTGCGATCATCAACGAAGCGTTGAAGAGCGGCACGAACCAGTTCCACGGCGATGCGTTTGAGTTCTATCGCGATACGTTTCTGAACAACGGCAACTATTTCTCGTACATTCGTCCAGTCTTCCACCAAAACCTGTTCGGTGGCACGATCGGCGGACCCATCTTCAAGAACCATGCATTCTTCTTCTTCGCGTACCAGGGCATCCGGAACGTTGCTGGAGCAACGATTCTTACGCCGGTACTCTCTACGGCTCAGCTTGCAGGTGACTTTTCTGCGGACACGAACCTGCTTACCAAAGGTACAAATGGGTCCACGGGGCTTTCCTCGCACCCCATACCGTTTGCGATTGGATCGTGCCAGGCAGGGACCCCATGGAACAAGTGCTTCCCGGGCGGAAAGCTTTCGCCAGCCGATTTCAATACGATCTCGACTGCTCTGGTAAAGCAATACGTGCCAGCAGCGAACGAGACTCTCGGCTCCAATGCCTACTACAACTACAACACCGCCAATACGCTGACCGACAATCAGTATATCGTTCGCATTGATGAGCAGGTGACTCCCCAGGACGCGCTTTTTGGGTCGCTCATCCTGGAGTCGGCCCCGACCACCGACACCCTGCCATTTACGGGCTCCACCCTTCCGGGATTTCCCGAAGTCAATGCTGCACATACCAAATTCTTCAATGCGGACTACACCCGTACATTCAATCAGACGACGCTCAATGACCTGCGAGCGAGCTATTTCCGATTTAATGACAACGGAGTAAATCCAGCGAATCCAGTGGCACCTTCATCTGCAGGCTTCAATATCACGCCTTCGGATACGGCCGCCGAGTCGCTGCCGTTTATCGGTATTACAGGATACTTCTCGCTGGGCTTCAGCCATAATGGTCCGCAGCCGCGTATCGGCGGGAACTACGACTTTATGGACAACTTCAGCAAGGTCGCGGGAAATCACAACCTGAGGTTTGGCGCTAACATCCAGCACTATACCGTCAGCAATCCTTTTTACGCGTCGAACAACGGAAGCTACAGTTTCGGTGGTGGAGGCAGCTTTAGTTCCGGCGATCCCATGATCGATTTTCTAACGGGTGTTCCACAGAACTACGGTCAAAATTCCCCAGGCGACATTATTGCAAGCGCGTGGGAATACTACTTCTATGCCCAGGACAACTGGAAAGTTTCGGATTCGATGACGGTGAACTATGGCCTTGGGTATGACACTGAGACCCCCTACGCGATGCTCCAGTTCGGACGCGTCGGTGTGACCTGTTGGACGAACAGTTCCGCACAATCCAAAATATTTGCGGGCGGACCTCCGGGACTCCTCTGGCCCGGTGATCCCGGCTGCAATACCTATGGAGGGCCTACTACCAAGCTCACTGATGTTGCGCCGCGTGTTGGTTTCGCCTGGTCTCCAAACGGCGGTTTGCGGATGCTGACCGGTGAGCCGGGCGCGCATCTTTTCTCCGTGCGCGGTGGCTTCGGCGTTTACTACAACCGCAATCAGGAAGAAGGCAGCCTGCAGAACCTGGGAGATCCGCCGTTTGTGTTCCGTTCCCATGGCGCTGCGGACGTTGGAGGCAGTCCGGCCTTTGCGAATCCATTCCAGGATGTGGCTGGAAGAACGGCGCTTTCCGAGAACAATCCCTTTCCATTTAGCCCCCCGCAGCCCGGACAGACGGTCAGTTTCCGTCGCTACGAGCCGCTGGATATCAACAACACCGACCCGAACTATGCGGTTCCTTATACCTATAACTACAACCTGAATCTCCAGCGCGCGCTGCCCAGCAATATGGTGCTGACCGTCGCCTATGTAGGCTCGCTTGGCAGGAAGCTGGTACGGACTTACGAAGGCGACCAAATCACGCTTTCGGGCCAGGCCGCCTGTCTGGCGAATCCGTCCTGCGTATCCAACCGAGCTGCCGCTCACCTTCTTTTCCCGCAGTATATGGATCAACCCGCAACCGTTCCGGGGACCACTGTTCCGTACTACCTTTCGGTAGGCACGCAGCATACCGACGGCGCTTCCAACTACAGCTCTCTACAGGTATCGGTGGCCAAGGAAGCTAGCCATGGACTGTACTTTACCCTTTCCTATACCTACAGCCATGCCCTGGACAATGCCTCAGGACTGGAAAGCTCCGGCTTTGGCGCTCGCGGCACCAACTGGGTTCCTGGTTATCAGTATTTGAACTACGGCGATTCAGACTACGATGCACGGCATCGCTTCGTGGCCTTGTACAACTATCAGGTGCCGTTACTGCGCAGCATGAATGACAACCGGTATATCCGTTATGCGCTCGGTGGATGGCACGTTACCGGCATCACGGCATTGCAAACCGGCTTTCCTGTGACCGTCTCCGAAACAAGCGTATTCAACTCGCTCTACTGCGACGAGTTCAGCTATTATGCTTGCCCGGATACACCGAACACCTCCACCTTCAGTATTCCCAGCCTCAATCCGCGGGCAGCTGGGCACTATTGGTTCAATAACAGCGTCTTTTCCGCCGAGGCGATCGGGACATTCGGAAACGTGAAGCGCAATTTCTTCCATGGCCCCGGGTTTGAATATTCCAACATCGAGCTATACAAAAATCTTCCTTTCGGGGGAGAGAACAGTCCGCGCTTTATCCAACTCCGTTTGGAGGCGTACAACGTCTTCAACCACGCAAACTTCGCTCCGCCGAATGGTAACTTCAGCGCTGGTCCGCACTTCGGTCAGATTACCTCGGTGATCCAGCCGGGATCCGGTGACCCTCAACCTGGTCGTGCCGTCCAGATTGCAGCCAAGCTCTACTTCTAGAGCCGGGGGCAAGCGTTCGCAAGGGATTCATCTCGAATCTCTTGCGGAACGCTCAAGGACTCTTTCGTCGTGCAGAGCACCACGCGTTGCTTCTAATTTGTCCGACTATTTTTTAAAATCATGCGTCTATTTCCTGTCTCAAAATCGTCACTCTACGCAGCGACTTCCATGCTTGCCGTTTTTTTTCAGGTGTCATGTTTTTGGAGGAGTAACCCAATGGGAAAAACACGCACTCGCGCACGCGCCTGGATGTCGGCGCTGCTTCTCGTCAGCCTACCTTTGGCAGCGCAGGACACTCATCAGAAATCAACGCAGGTTGCTCACGGCTCGCAGCCCGCGACGGTTGCGATCTCGCAGACGGAACAGTCTGCGACAGAAAAGATCGACCTTGATATGTACCAGCGCATCATGGACGAGGGGTTCAACCACTCGCACATTATGGGCTACGCCAGTGCGCTGGCCGATGATATCGGCCCGCGACTGACCGGTTCCCCAAATATGGCGAAGGCCAACAAGTGGACGCAGGACCAATTCACGGCCATGGGCTGCGTGAATGCTCATTTGGAATCCTGGGGCGAGTTTGGTATGGGCTGGCAGCAATTGAATACCTGGGTCAGAATGGTCTCGCCCGATACGGCAGTCTTCATCGCGCAGGCCACGCCGTGGTCGCCTTCCACCAACGGTCCGGTGACTGGGGATGCTGTCTGGGTCAACATTCAGGATGAGAAGGATTTCGCCCGGTATAAAGGTAAGCTGGCCGGGAAGATCGTGCTGTTCGGGCCGGTGCGCGCCGTGCCGCCGGTAGACGGACCGCTTTTCACGCGCTTCAGCCAGCAGCAACTGGATGCACTGGCCGAATATCCTGCCCCGAAGGGCCAGGCATCCGATCTCAGGGAGCGTATTCAGGCGTCGATGAAGCGTCGCGAGCTGATCGACAAAGTTGCGCAATTTTTTGCGGATGAACACGTAGCAGGTGTTGTAGTGCCCAGCCGTGGTGCTCCAGACGGTGGTGGTTCCGGCGGGACGTTCTTCGACGATAACGGCGCGGCCTTGGGCACCCAGCCCTATAACGCCGACCATCGCGTGAAGGTGCCAGTCGTTGTAATGGCCATTGAGCACTACGGACGTATGTACCGCTTGCTGAAGGCAAACGTCCCCGTCAGCGTCCAGATGGATGTGGAGACGAAGTTCACCGGCGACCACGAACAGGGTTACGACACGATTGCAGAAATTCCCGGCACCGACCCATATCTGAAAGACCAGGTCGTCATGGTTGGCGGACATCTCGATAGTTGGATCTCCGGCACCGGGGCTACGGACAATGGGGCTGGAACTGTGGTGGCGATGGAAGTCATGCGCATTCTTACGGCCCTGCATGTGCAGCCGCGCCGCACCATCCGGGTGGCGTTGTGGAGCGGCGAGGAGGAAGGACTGGACGGCTCGCGCGGTTATGTCAAGAACCACTTTGGCAGTTATCCCGTCTCCACGGCTCCGGATCAAATGAAACTTCCGGGATGGCTGCGCAAACCGGTAGGGCCGCTTACGATCAAGCCAGAGCAAAAGTTGGTCTCTGCCTATTTCAATCTGGACAACGGTGGCGGGCGCATTCGCGGCGTCTATTTACAGGAGAATGCCGCAGTCGCGCCGATTTTTGCGCAGTGGATAGCTCCGCTCAAGACCCTGGGTGTGACCACGCTGACATTGCGCAACACCGCAAGTACGGACCATGTGGCTTTTGACGCGGTTGGCATTCCGGGCTTCCAGTTCATTCAGGATCCTCTCGATTACAAGACGCGGACCCACCACTCGAACATGGATGTGTATGAAGAACTCCAGCCCGGGGACCTTCAACAGGCCGCTGTGGTCGAGGCGATCTTTGTCTACAACGCCGCCATGCGCGACAAGATGCTGCCGCGCAAGCCACTGTCCGAGCCGAAGGCAATGATCGATTTGAGCGAGCCAAAGCAACAGCCGGGCATCTTCCCGGACGCGGTACAACCGGCGCAATGACGCCTTCTCGCAACGGAGAAACCATGAGATTGTTCTACAGTTCAAGATGCAACCTGCGATCGCTTCACTCTCTCGTTTTGCTTCTTGGACTTTTTCATTACGCAAACGCACAGGCTCCGGCAGCACGTATCGCCACCTATCCCACCCTTGGGAATCCCACCGCTGCGTTAGCGACCCCGGATTCCCAGTACATCTTTGTCACTGTGACCAATGTAGGCGGACCCAACTACTCCACCCCGGATTCGGAGGCGGGCAAAAGGCATGGTGTTGTTTCCGGCCTTCAGATTTTCCGCAATACGGGTGGCAAGCTTCAGTCTGTCGGCCTTGTTCGGCTCGGCAGCAAGGGTGCCAATGGCATCACCCTTCTTCCCGACGGAAAGACCTTTGTCGTCGGCGTAGGAGATGCTGGCGTGGCCTTCGTTGATATTCAGGATGCCATCCATGGCACGGCCAAACCTTATTTCGCTCCCCAGGGCAAAAGTGCGGGTACGTATGATGTGGTCTCCACCCCGGATGGGAAATATCTTTTCTCCGCCAATGAGTATGGGCACTTCCAAGGGCAACGAGGCAATGTCGGGATCCTCACGGTGCACTACGATGCCGCTGGACGCGTCACCCATGCGCAGACCATTGGGCATATCCCGGCGGGGAACAAGGTTCCAAGCCTTACGATCTCCCCCGATGGCACCCGACTCTATGTCGCGAGGGAGATATTTCCCCCCAAGGGCGTGTCCCACTTTTTTGGCCAGAGCAATCCCATGCTGACTAAGAAAGACTGCGTGCAGCGAATTGGAACCCCGCCGCGCCCGAACGGCCTTATTACTGTAGTTGACGTGAAGCGGGCCATCGCTGCCGGCTCGGGCCAGAGCGCCATCATTTCCGAGGTAGCTGCGGGATGCTCTCCGGTGCGCGTGATTGAGACTAAAGATGCGTCTACCCTCTTTGTCTCCGCGCGCGGTGACAACAGAATCCTCACCTTTAGTCCACATTTGCTCGATTCTGACCCGGAGCACGCCTTTCTGCGTGGATTCTCTTCCGGCGGCGTGGCCCCCGTAGGCATTCGTCTCTTCTCAGACGAAAGTCGGCTTCTTGTAGCGAACTCCAACCGCTTCGTAGACAGCAACGGAGGGGTCGCCGTCCTCGACGTCTCCCGACCGGAACAGCCTGGCATCGTCGAAACCATACCTGCCGGGGAGTTTCCCAGAAACGTCAACCTGTCTCCTGACGGACGATCGCTCTACCTTACCGACTATACTTCTCGCACTTTGGAGGTGATCGCCGTGTCACCTTCTCCCAATCGTGTGGAGAGATAGCCACGTGCATGAATACCGTGCTTTTGCATTTACCCGGAATTTTCTCCCCTGGTCCTCGGAGCGCAAAATGAGATGCCGACATCGGTTTGCCCTGTATCTTCGCCGTCTTTGTTATCATCTACCGGTTTGTCTGGTCATGATCGCAGCTCCCCTGTTTGGCCAGCGGCCAGAGCTGCCGCAATCCCCCCAGGTACAGCCCGATGGTCGCGTTACTTTCCGCTTCCTCGATCCAGGGGCAAAGCAAGTCCAACTCGTCCTGGAAGGCACGCCCGGAACTCAGTCGATGGAGAAAACCAGCGATGGGGTGTGGAGCATTACGGTTGGCCCGCTGGAGCCGGAGTACTACGGCTATGTGTTCCGCGCTGACGGCGTTCCGCTGCTTGATCCTTCCAATCCGAAGATCGAGCCGAACCTGTTGCAGCTGCGAAACGTTCTGCATGTGCCCGGCAAGACTCCCGAACCGTGGGAGGAGCAGGATGTGCCACACGGAATTGTGCATCATCATTTCTATAAATCCGGCATCATCGGCGACCAGCGGGATTTCCTCGTGTACACGCCGCCCGGTTACGATCCGAGAGGCCGCAAGCGCTATCCCGTGCTCTATCTGCTGCACGGATTCGCCTTCAACGCGAGCAGTTGGACCCTGGTAGGCAGGGCCAACTTCATCCTTGACAACCTGATCGCGCAGGGCAAGGCCAGACCCATGATCGTTGTTATGCCGTTCGGGGATGGCGTGCCGGAGATCGTCTCCGAAAATGGGCCTGCCCTTCGTGGCCCTGCCCTTTGGCAGCGCAACTACGACCTTTTCACCCAGAGCTTGCTGAAGGAGGTGATACCGCAGGTTGAATCGATGTATCTTGTCTTGCAAGACCGCAAGGACCGCGCAATCGCCGGCCAGTCCATGGGCGGTGCCGAGACGCTTTTGACTGGGCTGAATCATCTCAACACCTTCGGCTGGGTCGGCGCCTTCAGTCCCGGCGGGGTGCGCCCGAACTATGCCGCGGAATTTCCTTTGCTCGTACAAGGGGCGAGTGCAAAAGAGAGCAGCTCCGGAACAAGCGCCGCTCCTCTGCACCTGCTGTGGATATCCTGCGGAACCGAGGATGGCCTCATTGCAAGTAACCGAAGGCTGGTCGCCTGGATCAAATCGCAACACGTTCCCGTCATGTCGATCGAAACGCCAGGAATGCACACCTGGATGGTATGGCGCAATAATCTGGTGCATTTTGCTCCATTGCTGTTTCAATCAAAATAGCCGACGGGAGAACAAGGATGGAGCCAAGGTGGACAAAGTAATCGCCGCAGTCGTACAGGCTGGCACGCCTGTTTTCGACACCAAGCGGACACTGGAAAAGATCGAGGCCTATTGCCAGGAGGCCGCAAGCGCCGGAGCAAAGCTGGTCGTCTTTCCGGAAGCATTTCTGGGAGGCTACCCTAAGGGGCTTGGTTTCGGCGCTCACGTGGGGTCGCGGTCCGAGGAAGGACGCGAAGAGTTTCGCCGCTACTACGAAGCAGCGATTCCGCTGGCTGGAGATGAAATCGTCCAGGTGGGCAATGTAGCCGCTCGGCATGGCATCGAACTGGTTCTGGGCATAATCGAAAAGGCCGGTGGGACTCTGTATTGCACGGCCTTGTTCTTCGGCGCCGATGGCAGCTTGCGAGGAAAGCACAGAAAATTGATGCCTACCGGCTCCGAACGGCTCATCTGGGGGACCGGAGACGGTTCTACGCTACCCGCCATCCAAACGCCTTTTGGGACCATAGGAGCGGCCATCTGCTGGGAGAATTACATGCCTTTGTTTCGCACCGCCATGTACGCAAAGGGTGTGAATCTGTGGTGTGCTCCTACGGTGGACGACAGAGACCGCTGGCAAGCGACTATGCAACATATCGCGGTGGAAGGACGATGCTTTGTTTTGAGCGCCTGCCAATACCTGCTTCGCTCCGACTGCCCAGAGGACTATCGCGCCATCCAGGGCAATGATCCGGCCACAGTGTTGATCAAGGGCGGCAGCGTGATCGTGTCACCGATGGGAACGGTGCTGGCCGGTCCCCTGCGGGATGGTGAAGGCGTGCTGACCGCGGAATTGGATATGAAGGAAGTTGTGCGTGGGAAGTACGATTTCGATGCTGTCGGCCATTACGCTCGTGCCGACGTGTTCCGCCTACTAGTCGATGAAAATCCCAAACAGGCCGTCGCCTTCGAGAAGAATCCTCTCTGAGGGGCCAGTCGAGGATTCTCCCCTTTGATTCAAAATCCCTCAGTACACGAGCGCGCGTGGTTATTGCGTCACGGCAGCGGAGTAGAACTGCGCTAGATCTCCCTTCAATTGCTTCAGAGCGTCTACATTCAGATAAATCATATGGCCGGAGGGATAGTAGCCGAACCGGATGTTCTTGCGCAGGGTGGGATCCAGTTCCATGTGGGCAATGTCGTACTCGGTCTGAAAGAATGGCGTTGCCAGGTCAAAATAACCATTGGCGGAGAAAAGCTTCAAATGCGGATTCTGCCGCATGGCCGCTCCTAAGTCCAGAGCTACGTCGGGCACTAGCTCGCGCCCGTTGCCGTCCGGCGGCGTATGCTTCCAGTCCCATTGAAAGTCGGGGCCGTGCGCCGTCACATGGTAAGTATCGTCCGTGGTGTATTTCAGTTCATCCGCCAGGTAGCTCTGAAAGGCGGCGACAAACGCCCCGGTGATCCCCGTGCTCGATGGATCGTAGGTGGGCACCTCGCCCGCCGCATCCATATCGATACCTTCAAAGCGAGCGTCATAACGGCCCAGCGTGCGTCGTTCGTCGCGCATCAGTTCCTTGCGAAAATCCGACGCTGGAACGCGCAGGTTCGATTCTTTCAGATACTGCACGCTCAACCCCGTCATTTCGTTTAGTTTCTGAGCGACCTGATCCTCTTCTGCAGCGCTCAGATTTTGCCCTTGCGCCAAAGCTTCGGCATAAGGCCCGCGAGCATAGATGCGGACTTGCGCCAGAAAAGATTTCAGGTCGGACGGTTTATTGGCCAATTTATCGTGATACCAGGCAATCGCAGCGTAGGACGGCAAGCCGTTGATGTACTCATCGTCGAGGCCGGGCGCGTGCCCATTGTGGTTCAGGTTCGACGACACCAGGACCACGCCGTTGAGTGCAATTCCGCTTTTCTCCAGCGAATAGGACAACGCCGCC
>JAJZIF010000556.1 GCA_021810735.1 Acidobacteriota bacterium | reverse complement strand
TTGGCGCCGAATACTCCGCACCTTTTCGCTGACATGTTTCAACGTGGGCGGCTCAGCATTGTCGGAATATGCAGCCGCCAAATCCTGATAGACAAGATGCGGCGCGCCATGGTGTCGCAGTCGATAGCTCACTTCCGTCACAATGTACCGGTTGCGTCCGGTACTGTTGAAAATGCTTCTGCGATAGCCGAACTGGCACTTGGCAGCGGGGAAATCCACCATCTGCAATGTCGCGCGATCCAGCGCGCGAACAGAGTGGATGGTCGAGGAGACCTCCTGCCCATACGCGCCCACATTCTGCACGGGCGTTCCCCCGACGGTGCCTGGAATTCCAGCCATGCATTCCACGCCGGCGTAGTCTTTCTCCACCACGGCGGAAACAAATCGGTCCCAGTCTTCGCCCGCGGCTGCGGTAAAAATCGCATACTCGCCGTTCGGCTCTTCGCGGATGCCGCGCAGCGCCACCCGCACCACCACGCCGGGAAAGCCTTTGTCCCCCACCAGCAGATTGCTGCCGCCGCCCAGCACAAACAGCGGCGCGCTTTTCTCGCGCGCAAACGTCACTGCCTGGGCCAGATCGTCCTCGCTGGCTGCCTCGATAAACCAGCGAGCCGGCCCTCCGATGCGGAAGGTCGTGTAGGGAGCCAGGGCGACTTGTTCGAGTATCTCCACAGGGCGTGCGTCCATCATCGCACATCATTTACAATTCACAGCCCTTGAAAACTTCCTCAGCGAATTGGAGTTGTATCGCCGTATACCCGGAAATAGGCATTCCGAAACGGATCGGTTTGGCTGTCGAGCCGGGTGCCCGAACGTTCGCATCGCAAGAAATTCGAGGATGCCGAGGGTGCTCCTCGATACTATCTTTCGTAAGCAGCCTGCTGCATTTTCCCAGGCTGTTGAATCCAGACGCGAGGAACTGTTAAGGAAAACCGCACCTCAGTAGTATTTCCAACAGGAGCAATCGGAATACAGATTCCTAACGCCGGGGCACAAACCTGCTTAAGCCCTGCCCTTCAGCGCTGCCCTTCAGCCCTACCCGTGATACCCATCACCGAGTGCCATCCGTCTACCTCATAGGCTATAGTGGTGCCCGGGAAGTGGGTTGCGAGGGAAGCGCGGATCGCCATGCATGAAGTTGGAATCGCCAGCGAGATTTTGCGCGCCAGCCATGCGGAAACGGCACGCAGGCCAGGCGCGCGGCTGGTCGCTGTGACGGTCAGGATCGGCGTGTTGGCGGGCGTCGACGCAGACGCACTGCGCTTTGCCTGGGACGTGATGTCCGAGCAGGCGGAATATGCGCCGGTGGCGCTGATGATTCAAATGGTTCCACGACGCAATCGCTGCCAGGATTGCGGACGCGAATATGAGTCTGGCATCTATAGTGAACCTTGTCCGGGCTGCGCCAGCGAGAATAGCCTGTTGCTTGGCGGCGATGAAATGCAACTGGCGAGCGTAGAGGTGGAAGAATGACGACGGTGGTTCCGGTGGAAAAGAAAGTTCTAAGCGAGAATCAGCGCATTGCGGAGGAACTGCGGCAGGGCTATGCGAAGCGCGGCACGCTGTGCCTGAACATCATCAGCTCGCCGGGTTCCGGAAAAACAACGCTGCTCGAAAACACGCTGGCAGGTTTCAGCAAACAGGACAAAGTAGCAGTGTTGACGGGCGATCTGCAAACGAAAAACGATGCGCGCAGGCTGGCGCGCTATGGATTTCCTGTGCAGCAGATTGTGACCGGAACGGTTTGTCATCTGGACGGCAGAATGATCGAGCGCGCGCTTCAGCCATGGTCGTCGAAGGAGATCCATCTGCTGTTCATCGAAAATGTCGGCAATCTCGTCTGTCCATCGAGCTACGACCTGGGCGAGGAAGCGAAGATCGTAGTGTTGAGCGTGACCGAAGGCGAGGACAAGCCGCTCAAGTATCCATCGATCTTTTCGAAGGCCGCGCTGATGATCCTTACCAAAATCGATCTGTTGCCATATGTGCCGTTCAATCTGGAACAGGCCAAGGCGAACGCGCGGCAGGTGCATCCTGGAATTGAAATCATCGAAGTGTCGTGTCTCACCGGAGAAGGCCTGGATCGGTGGCAACAGTGGCTGGCGCACCGGCGCGCGACGGCGGGGCAGCGGATGGCCTGCGCGGGAATCTAAAAAGTGGCGCGGATCGTCTTCCGCATCCTCCAACGGGCTCCCCATTTGGGAGATTTACAACCTAAAAAGCAGCCCGAAAATATCGTTGCCAAGGCAACCGATTTGACCGAGATGGTTGCTAAGGCAACCATCTCGCGGAGGGGCTATTTCGGCTGCTGGGAGGGATGTTTTCTACTGGGAAACTGCACTGGGTTTGGTGCAAATCTCGTCGAACGCCTGGGTCAGATAGTTTGCGATCTCCGGCGCGGCGGAAGTTTCAATCACGGAGCGCTGCATCAGGAACACCAGTTTGCCATCGCGAAAAATCGCGACCGCGGGCGAGCTGGGAGGGTTCCCCTCCAGGTGGCTGCGAACCTTGTCGGTGGCTTCGCGATCCTGACCGGCGAAGACCGTGATCTTCTGATCGGGAAGAGTGGTGTGCTGGAGCGCCATCCGCACGCCGGGGCGCATTTTGCCGGCCGCGCAGCCGCAGATGGAGTTGACGACAACCATCGTCGTACCGGGCTTGGCGAGCGCCTGCTCGACCTCTTCAGCCGTGCGTGTTTCCTGAATGCCGGCGCGAACCAGTTCCTCGCGCATCGGAATCACCATGATCTCTGGATACATGCTGTTTGTCCCTCATGCCGCTTTCGCGGCTATCTCCAGTGTATATCGCCCCTGCGTTCCACGGCTCGCGTTCCCTTGCCATGCGAGCCTTCGGGAAAGCAAGAGGTACAGTAGACGGGAAAGGGTTGGATGCCACGCGCCGTGTCTGCTGAAGAAAACAAGTACCCTGAAGTGTCCTCGACTTACGGAGTCTCCGTGACCTCGGAAGAAAATGGGCCCG
>JAJZIF010000555.1 GCA_021810735.1 Acidobacteriota bacterium | reverse complement strand
CTTCGAAGCGCCACGCCCTATCAAGCCGTCTCATCTCGCCGAGACCTTCGCCACCACGCGCGGGAATATCAGCCATGCCATTTCTTCGCTGGAAGCGAAAAGCCTCTTGCAACGGAAGATCGATCCATCCGATGCCCGGGGATATCTGCTGACGCTGAAACCGCCTGGCAAGAAGTGCGCGCTGCGGGTGATTGCAGCGTTTGACAAGATGCAGCACGGGTTCGAACAAGAAGTTGGAGGGACCGCGCTGGCGAACGCGCTCAAGGTGATTCGCGCGCTTGAATCACGCTGACGCGTAAACGATCGCGCCGTCCTTCAGACGCATGACGAGTTCGACTCGTTGCTGGCAGTCTGCGTTACGATCGTAAAATAAATAGACCGGTACATTCCCTGCTACCGCCGCGAAGAGTTACGACGGTGCGATCGAATGGATCATGAACATCGCATGTTTTGATCTTCGTGGAATACACTGCTGGACAACACGCTGGTTCAGATCTGGCGATGGAAAGGCATTGCAACATGGCCGCATTGGCGGATACATTTTGGCGCGATAAGCGCGTTTTCATTACCGGGCATACTGGCTTCAAAGGCGTCTGGCTGTCGATATGGCTCCAGTCTCTGGGGTCGGAGGTATTTGGCTACTCCACCTCCTCGCCGGCTTCGTTTCAGGAAGCAAAATTCGCCGTCCCCATGCAATCGTTTCAGGGCGATATTTGCGATTTTCAAAAGCTGCATCAAGCGCTGGACGCTACCCAGCCTGAAATTGTTATCCACATGGCCGCCCAACCGTTGGTACGGCAGGCATTTCAGGACCCCATCGCAACCTACAAAGCGAATGTCATCGGGACGGCGACCCTTCTGGAAGCCGTTCGCCAATGCAAGCCGGTGCGCGCCGTCGTCGTGGTGACGACAGACAAGTGCTATGAAAATAGAGACTGGGATTGGGCCTATCGGGAAATCGATCCACTGGGAGGCAGCGATCCATACAGTAGCAGCAAGGCTTGCATGGAGATGGTCGTCCGCTCTTTTCGCGATTCATTTTTTGCCGTCGTCGGCGGCAATCCCGTCGGCGTGGCTTCAGCGAGGGCCGGAAATATGGTCGGCGGCGGCGACTGGGCGAAAGACCGGCTGGTCCCAGACATGATGCGGAGCTTTGCGGCTGGCCGGCCCGTCATGCTTCGCAATCCACAGGCAAAGCGCCCCTGGCAGTATGTACTGGAAGTCTTGCGCGGTTACATGCTGCTGGCGCAGGGCCTCTACGAAGATGCCGGTCGGTATGCCGGCGCTTGGAACTTTGGGCCCGATCCCGCCGATGTCCGGCCAGTCCAGTGGATCGTCGAGAAACTTGCCGCGGCATGGGGCGCGGAAGCGAAATGGGACCTGCAAGGCGGCTATTATCCGCAAGAGACCCAGATGCTCACGCTGGACTGTTCCAAGGCGGCAGTGGAATTGTCATGGGTCCCGGTTCTCGATCTTTCCGCTGCTCTGGAAATGACGGCGGACTGGTACCGCGATTTCTATGCGGGAAGGAATATCGCGGAAACATACGCGGAGCAAATTGCCGCATATTCGATTCAGGCAAACACAACCTGGGAGATTCTCTCCACCGCTTCCGCCGAGGCATGATGGTCTAGCTGGCCGCAGCGGACGCCGTCTGTCGACTGGGGTGAACGCTCTCTTTGTCGCAGGAAATAAAACCGGCGGATCTACGGTGTGCGCCGTCCTACACAACTCCGTGCCTCTCCCGCTTTATGCAAGGGACAGAACCGTCGCCTAGGAACTGCCTGGGTAGACGACGAGCTCCTGCAGTTTCGTAGTGAGCGCCGAGAGCGCGCTTCCGTTCCACGAAGAATTCAGCACGCCGTAGGTCTCCTGCGCGCCGTAGGTTCGGCCGGTTCCAGTCGATTCGGTGCCGTTGATAGACCAATAGGACCAGTCGAGGCTGTACGTCTGAATGTACGTAGTCAGAAATCCGAACCAATAGCCATTGGCTCCGGCGGTACTGCTGCTCACGCAGGTGGAAGAGGTATTACAGGTGCCGAATTCGCCGATCCAAATTGGTTGGGGATCGCTGCCGGTGACCAGGTAGCCCCATCTCGGCGTGATCCGGCTTACATAATCGCTGTAGCCGGTTAGAGCGGAATAATCGAACCCATAGTCGTGGGCCTCATATACGACGCGATTCGCAACATTCAAATGGATGGGCAGGCTGGATACGCCGGAGAGATCGAGCGCATAGTTGACGCCCTCGACAAAGATGAGCAGATTCGAGTTCACGCCGAGGACTGCGTTGCCGCCGCGCTCGGCTGCCGCGTGCCAGTCTGTCGTTGAACTGCCGCCCCAAGTTGCATTGATGCGCGGCTCATTCCGCAGATCTACGCCAATGACGAGCGGGTTGCTCTGGTAGCGCTGCGCCATCCCTTGCCAATCGGCGATCCAACTGGACTCAGGATAGTTGCTGTTGTACCAGAGCGTATTGCCATCATTCCCACAGCACCACTCCGCGGTGCTGTTGTGATTGTCGAGAATCACCATAATGCCAGCACCGGTGAGCGCACTGACCACCTGGTCCAGTATGGCCAGCGCATTCTGGCCCTGCAAGGTAGGATTGGCGGACAAGGTATAGCTGGCAACAACTGGGTTGCTTTCATAGAGCTGGTTAGACCACGGAAGGCGAACGGCATTGAAGCCGAGGCTCTTTATCTGCTGCACGATGTTCTGTAGCGAGGCAATCTGAAGACCGCCGACCACAAAGTCAGTAGATTCGGCGCCGTACCAGTTGACCGCGTTCAGGCGCACGCGGCTGCCGTTTCTGTCGATGATGTACGAACCGGAGGTATGCAGAGGAAACGCCAGATGTGTGGGCGGCGCGGGTGGCGCGGACGATGCGATGGAAGAATGTGAACAGGAAGCGCAGCTAAACGCGAAAACGATGAGTATCGCATTGACGAAGGAAAACCTGCTGCAGGTCAGGCTCCGGGGAAC
>JAJZIF010000554.1 GCA_021810735.1 Acidobacteriota bacterium | reverse complement strand
CTCCGTGGATGCATCCTAGGAGCATGAAAGGGATTTTTGCGCGGTGGCGCGAAAATCCCTTTCTTTACTCAACAGCGGACGATCTTCTCCGAAAGGATTCCCTTTGTCGCGTTTCTCGTATCGATCACCAGTTGCGACTGGTTCACGATCGCGGCGTAATCGTAGCTTGTGTGATCGGTGACAATCACCACCGCATCGTACTGCGCGAGATTTTCAAGCGGCGTATTTGTCATATTCAGCGCATAGTGGCGTCCTTGACCGACGCGCGCGAAATACGGATCGTTATAAGCAACCTCGGCTCCGCGCTGTCGCAGCAACTCGATGATGGTCAGCGACGGGGATTCGCGCAGGTCGTCGATATCGCGCTTGTAGGCCAGGCCCAGCACCAGAATGCGCGACCCCTTGATCGGCTTGGCATGCTCGTTGAGGCCGGCTGCGATCTGGTCGATCACAAAGTACGGCATAGCCGTATTCACCTCGCCGGCCAGTTCGATGAACCGCGTGTGAAAATCGAACTGCTTGGCTTTCCATGACAGATAGAAGGGATCGATGGGAATGCAGTGTCCGCCGAGGCCCGGTCCAGGATAAAACGCCTGGAACCCGAAGGGCTTGGTCTTTGCCGCTTCAATGACTTCGTGAATATCGATGCCCATCCGCATCGCAAGTTGCTTCAGCTCATTCACCAGGGCGATATTCACGCAGCGGTAGATGTTTTCCAGCAGTTTGGTCATCTCCGCCACTGCAGGCGAGCTGACCGGAACCACCCGGCGGAAGATGCTTCCGTAAAGAGCCGTGCCCAACTCCTGAGCAACAGGTCCACATCCGCCGATCACCTTCGGAATGTCGGCGCGGGCCACGGTTTCATTGCCCGGATCTTCGCGCTCAGGCGAAAAGGCCAGATGCACGCTTGGACGTTCGGAATCTTCCCAGGTGCGCGCCACGCGCAGTCCTAGCCGATTACCCTTTTCCAGCCGAGGAGCCACTTCCTCGTCGGTTGTGCCGGGGTATGTCGTGCTTTCGAGCACCACCAGTTGATTGGGTTGCAGATACGGCGCCAGAGCCTCCACGGTACCCGTCACGTAGCTCAGGTCCGGCTCGTGATACTCGTTCAGCGGCGTGGGAACGCACAGGATCATCGCATCCATCTTTGCCACTTCGGAGTAATCCGTCGTTGCGCGAAATCCCGACTTCCGGGCCTGTTGAATGGATTCAGCCGAGATGCGTACGATGTACGACTCGCCATGATTGAGAGCTGCTACCTTGGAAGCCTCAATATCGAATCCTGTCACAGCGAAGCCCTGTTCGCTGAACAGCAGGGAAAGAGGTAGTCCCACATAGCCCATGCCTACGATGCCAATTCTGGCCTCGCGTCGGCGCATCTTTTCCAGCAGCGCATCAAGCGCGGCCCTGTTGGTTGTCTGGTTTGCCATCTCCCGCATTATAGCCTCCGAAGGGAGCTTTATAGCCATTGTTTGTGCTTGGGGAATGTATTCTAGTTCAGGCCATTGTGCCGGTTTGAAACTGCTTTTCGGAGCCCCAGTTTGCCTCGTTACCTCGTTACCGGCGCCGCCGGCTTCATCGGTCGTTCGCTGGCCGCAGCTTTGCTGTCCCGTGGTGAGTCCGTCCGCGGGGTGGACAACTTCGTAACCGGCAAAGTGCATAACCTGGCAGGCCTGGAGGCAATGGAGTTCCTGGAAGGCGATCTTGCCGACCCTGCCATTGCTGCACGCGCTTGCGCCGGGGTGGAGATCATCTTTCACGAGGCCGCACTTCCGTCGGTGCCGCGCTCTGTCTCAGATCCACTCAGTACCAACATTGCCTGTGTTGATGCGACACTGCAACTGCTGCTCGCTGCGCGCGCCGCCGGGGTTCGCCGCGTCGTCTATGCCGCTTCGTCCTCGGCTTACGGTGACACGCCCACCCTGCCTAAGCATGAGAAGATGCTTCCAAATCCGATCTCTCCCTATGCCGTGGCTAAGCTCACGGGCGAGTACTACATGCGCTCCTTTGCCCGCGTCTACGGCCTGGAGACTGTCTGCCTGCGTTACTTCAACGTCTTCGGGCCCTATCAGGACCCAACCTCGCAGTACTCCGGAGTTCTGGCTGTCTTCTGCCGTCGGATGCTGGCCGGGGAGTCGCCTGTGATTCACGGCGACGGAGAACAGAGCCGCGACTTTACCTTCATTGAGAACACCGTGGAAGGAAACCTGCTTGCCGCGCATGCGGATGCGCAATTGGTCAGCGGCCAGGTGATGAATCTTGCCACGGGAGAACGGATCACGCTGAATCAGGTGGTTGCTCTGTTGCGTGAGTTGACGGGGTATGACGGCCCTGTACATTACGCCGAACCGCGAACGGGCGATATTCGCCATTCCCTGGCCGATATTTCCCTGGCGGACAAGCTGCTGGGCTATCGGCCGGGTGTCAATTTTCGCGAAGGACTGCGCCGTACGGTCGAGTGGTATCGCACGTTGCGCGATTAAAACTGTCTCCGCCATTCCGCGAGGGGCCTGGTTTTCAGTTTCCGCTCGAAATTGCGCAGTCTTCTGTGGACTCCATGTATGCTTGCTGCAGGTTTTCATTCACCTGCCAGAGGTTCCCCGGCTGTGACGGAGCATCGTTCCGATCCCGGTAAGATTGCCGCCGCATCTACAGCTGTCCCTGAGGCGGCCGACTCCATGCGCAGCATTCTCGCTCTCATCCACCGCCGCCGCCGGTTCTTTTTTCTCACCGTGGGTTCGCTGTTGGCTCTCTGCCTGGTGTACTGCCTTGTTGCGCCCAACCAGTATGAGGCGCAGGCTCTGGTCTCGCTCGGCATGCAGAACAACACATCGGTAAGTCTTGCCGCGACAGAGGCCATTGTTCCTGCGTCGATTCTCAGCGCTCCGCTGCAACTTGAAACCGTCGTGGATGTCCTGCGCGGCGAGCGGCTGGCCTGGCGTGCTATTCGGGAACTGCAACTGGACCGCAATCCTGCCTTCTGTCC
>JAJZIF010000553.1 GCA_021810735.1 Acidobacteriota bacterium | reverse complement strand
TGGAGAGCTGATTCCCTATTTCGTCTGCATGGCGGCGCTGATCGCGGAACAGACCATTCTAGGCCGCATCGAGAACGATGAGGGAGCCTGCCCTGAGCGTAGCCGAAAGGTTCAGAATGACTCCCTTTCACAAATAACTGCGCCTACTGTCAATCCGCTCTAGAAGCTCAACGCTTCAGCACTTCCCGCGCGATCACCAGACGCTGGATTTCACTGGTGCCTTCGCCGATGGTGCAGAGCTTGACATCGCGATAGAACTTTTCCGCGGGATAATCTTTGATGAAGCCATATCCGCCGTGCAGTTGCACGCCTTCGTCGCAAATCTTAACCGCGACCTCGCTCGCATACAGCTTGGCCATGGCCGACTCCAGCGTGGTCTTCATGCCAGCATCCTTCATCTGCGCGGCGCGAAAGGTGAGCAGCCTGGCTGCGTCGAGTTGCGTGGCCATATCGGCGATCTTCCACTGGATTCCTTGAAACTCGCTGATCGCCTTGCCGAACTGTTTTCGCTCTTTGATGTATTTCAATGCGGCGTCGAAGGCGCCCTGCGCCATGCCGAGTGACAACGCGGCAATGGAGATGCGGCCACCATCCAGGACGCGCATGGAATCGATGAATCCCTCGCCCTGCCGACCCAGAAGATTTTCCTCTGGAATCTCACAGTCCTCGAAGATCAGCTCCGAAGTATCGCTGGCGCGGAGGCCAAGCTTGTTTTCCTTCTTGCCGGAGCGAAACCCAGGCGTGCCTTTTTCCACGATGAAGGCGGAAAACCCATGCGAACCCTGCGATCGATCCGTGACGGCAATGACGACGGAAGCATCCGCATAATGACCGTTGGTGATGAAGGTCTTGTTGCCATTCAACACCCAGCGGTCGCCTTTTTTTACTGCTGTGGTGCGCGCGCCGCCCGCGTCCGAACCCGAGCCGGGTTCAGTGAGACCCCACGCGCCCAGCCATTCTCCGCTGGCCAGCCGGGTCACATATTTTTTGCGCTGTTCTTCCGTGCCAGCGAGAAAGATATGGTTGGCGGCCAGCGAGTTGTGAGACGCGACGATGATGCCGATCGAGCCATCGACGCGCGACAGTTCTTCGATGGCGATGACATATTCCACGTAGCCCAGGCCCGAACCGCCGCATTCCTGGGGAAAGATGACGCCCATCAATCCCATGCGACCCAGCTCCTTCACCAGGTCCGCGGGAAATTCGCTGGCTTCATCCCAGCGGCTCACGTTGGGAGCAATCTCGCGGGCGGCGAACTCACGAATCTCCTTGCGCAACTGCTGCTGCTCTTCAGTGAACAGATGGAACTGCGCCGCAGACTGGCCGGACTGTTCGAGCGGATCTGTGCTCATCGGAAGCCCTCGGGAAAACCATCGAGTGTTTATGATACATTCCGCAGTGGACTCTTCTCGTGACGGCATCGGTGTTCTACGAGACGATCAAGGAACCGCATCGTCCGAGAAGTTGTATTCGTTCCCAAGGAAATAATCGCGATGAAGAAATTTCTGCCCCCGATTACGAGTGTTCTGTCTTCCCTGCTCGCGTTCCTGACATGTGCAATCTGCGTTTCGGCTTCGGCGCAGCAGTCTTCGCCGAAAACGGTGGCACCGCCTCCGCCCATTCTGCTGGGTACTGCGTGGTATCCGGAGCAATGGCCGGAGTCTCGCTGGCCCGCCGATCTGGACTTGATGCAGAAGGCCGGCATCCGGTTTGTTCGCGTGGGCGAGTTTGCGTGGAGCACGATGGAGCCGTCGGAAGGCGATTATCAATTCGACTGGCTGGAACGCGCCATTGATGAAGCCGGAAAGCGCGGCATCTATACCGTGCTGGGCACGCCGACGGCGGCGCCGCCCGCGTGGCTGACGCAGAAATATCCTGAGACGCTGCGCACGGACGAGGACGGGCGCAAGGCCGAGCATGGAAACCGCCAGCAATTCAACTGGGACAATCCAAAATACCGCGAGCTGGCCCGCGACATCGCTACGCGCATGGCAAAGCGTTTCGGCCACAATCCTTACGTGGTTGGCTGGCAGATCGACAACGAGTACGCTCAGGTTTCGTTCGACCCGCAGACGCGCGGCGACTTCCAGAACTGGTTGAAACAACGCTACGGTACGCTGGACAACCTGAACACGCGCTGGACCACCGCCTACTGGAGCCAGACGTACAGCAACTGGAATCAGATCCCCATTGAAACGGCGCGAGGCAATCCTGGCCTGTTGCTGAGTTGGAAGCGTTTTGTGAGCGATACCTGGCGCAGCTACCAGAAGAACCAGCTCGACGCGATCCGTGAAAACGCCGCGCCACGCCAGTTCATCACCACCAATATGATGGGATGGTTCCAAGGGTACGACCATTATGTGGTTGCCAAGGATCTCGACCTGGCGGCGTGGGATGATTATGTGGGCGAAGGCCACGTCGATCCATACAAAAACGGTTCCACCGATGACTTGACGCGCGGCTTCAAACAGAAAAATTTCTGGATCATGGAGACGCAGCCCGGCCATGTGAACTGGGCGCCAATCAATAACGATCTGAACAAGGGCGAAGTACGCGCGCTGGCCTGGGAGAATATCGGTCACGGCGCCGATGCGGTGAGCTACTGGCAGTGGCGCAGCGATCTGAACGGGCAGGAAGAGTACCACGGCACGCTGGTCGGACCGGACGGCACGCCGGTTCCTCTCTATCCTGAGGTGGCGCGGCTCGGCCAAGACTTTGCCAAGGCTGGACCGGTGTTGGCGGGAACATCTCCAAAATCTGAGGTTGCCATTCTGCACACGTACTCCAGCGTTTGGGCCATCGACTGGCAGCGGCACAATAAGAATTACGACCCGATTGCCGAGATTTTGAGCTATTACCAGCCGTTGAAAGACATTGCGCAGTCGATCGACATCGTGCAGCCTACAGTTGCGCTGGACCACTACAAGCTGGTGGTAGCGCCTGGGTTGAATGTGCTGTCGGAAGCGGCCGCGAAGAACCTTGTTGC
>JAJZIF010000552.1 GCA_021810735.1 Acidobacteriota bacterium | reverse complement strand
CGAAGTTGCGGATGTTCGACGCTGCACCGGAGGCTTGGCGGCCTTCGGCATGGGTGACTGCGGAGTCCCCGTGACAAAGTCGACGCTGAGCGCATTTCCGGTGCTGGTGTCGATATCTCCATTGGCTTCGACCATGCGCATCCGCGTATCCGCTATGCCGTCGAGATGTTGCAATTCGTTCCCGGCAAGGAACTTCGCCTTCAAAGTTTGCGCCGCAAGACTGGTCGCTTGCGACGGATGACCACGCGTCATGCTTTGAGAAGCAAAGACCGCGTTGCCGGTCGCATCCGCTGTCTCCAACTGCGCCTGACCGCTCGGGGATGGGCGCAAATGCAGGACCAAGTGGTTTGCGGCCAGCGTGCGATGGAGATGATCCTTGTCTCGGTCAATCTGTTGCTGGAATTTCACTTCGCCATCAATCGTGACGCGATTCGCGTGGCCAGCCGAGTCAAAGTCCACGACGGCCTGCCGGCCGCCGCCGGCGGTTTGCTGCGTTGGTTGATTTTGCGTGAACTGCACGCCGCCGAGAAAATGGGCTTGCCGCGGCTGGTTCTTTTCATTCAGATGGACCGTCATCACGGCGGAACGCACGTCAGTTCCGTCAGCAGATGCGAGCTCAACGGCATTCTGCGCATCCAGTCGTTCCGCCGAGCCGTCCCCTCGCAGATACACGGTCGCCGTTCCCGCGCTTCCTTGCTCGTTCCCTCGCGGTGTGCGGGAAGAATAGCGTGGCAGCAGCAAGTGGACCTGACTTTCATCGCGGTCATAGGTGGCCTGGGATGCACGCACCACTGCGGGACGGTCCTGCATCTGGGTCGTCAACACAACCTGGGATCGCAACAGCAGGTGTCCCTGTTTTGAATCGTATTCCGCTCCCATCGCCTGACCGCTGGAGTTGGAAAATTGAAAATCCACTTCACCACTGCATGTCGCCGCGCCAGTCTTTTGATTAAAAACGAGGCCATGCGTGGTGACATACACGATCTGCGGCCCCTGCTTGTTCGCTGCCCCCTGACGAACATCGGACAGGGGAACATGCAGCACAATGTTCGCTTCCCCCTGGGCGGTGACGATCTGGCTGTCCCGGTCGTATTCAAAATCCTTTCCAGCGATGGTATCGGCGTTGTTGTCCTGCCGGTGATACATGTCGATTTCGACGTCGTGCAACAGCACCCGCCCACCGGTCTTGAAAGCGACGGATCGGGCCGCGTGCAGGGTAAAGACCTTGCGGCCCTGCTCGGTCTTCGACAGTACGAAGCCCTGGGTCGTTTGCTGAATCTGGATGCCCAACCGCGCTGGTAGATCCTGGGCCACCTCGCGAAGCCGCCAGCGTCCGTAAAAAATCGATCCCGCGATGGACACCAGCAGCACCGCAGCCGCCACGATGATTGCCAGGCGCAGCCTCTCGATTGTCCAACGCATACCATCATCTTCTCATTTCGCGCCATTCACCGAGAGCGTAACAACTACAATTAAGAGGATGGCCGATCCTCTCTATTACAGCCTGTGGTTCCCCAGGTTTCGCTTGACGGCACTCCCGGAAAAGCTGATCCAGGTTATGCATCAGCTTCCCCACGCCCTGGTCACCGCCGCTTCCGTGTATCCGTTGGACTGGCAGCAGTCGCCCACATTCCAGCGCGTTTACCTTGCCGAGCACGACGAGCCGGCGACGCCGGAGATGGCCGTGGCCGAAGCTACGGAAATCCTGCATGAAGACAGCGCATATGAGTTCGAGCTGCCGTGGAAGCTTTGGTATCCGGAGAGCGATGGCTTGCTCGACCCCATCTGGAAAGAGGAAGTTCGCACGGTGCGCGTTGTCGGTCTCGGCCCGGAATTCGATGAAGGCAGCTACGCGCAGAATGGTCACATTCGTGTGGATCTGGGACTGGATACGCCGTTTCTCTGCGAGGACATTCCTCTGCACGAGGACGACCAGCTTTTCGTGAAAAAGAATGTGGAGCAACTGGTCGCGTTCACCACGGAAGTGGAAAGGAATTGTGGCGTGGAGACACGCCTGCTGTGGACCGAGAGCGAAGAGAATCTGGCGCAAAAGCTGATTGCTAGGTTGCAAAAACTCAATTGACCTTCGTGTCGCAGAAAATGTCCGCAGTCGAGGTATTGGCGTCCTGCGAATGCCATTCAAATGACAAGATGATATTCGCGATCCAAGGGAGTCATTCTGAGCGAAGCGAAGAATCCAGACGATTTTGGCTCAATTGATTCAGCCAGTATTCTCTGGATCCTTCATTCTGGTCGCTACGCGACCTTCATTCAGAACGACTCGACAGATTTTTAGATCGATGCCAGCTCGGAGAAATCCGCCGCCCATCGAACCACAGATTCCGTGCGCGATAACAGCGCAAGGCGATTGTCGCGCAATGATTCGCCCTCGACCATCACCATGACAGTATCGAAAAATGCGTTGAGAGGCGACTGCAATCCTGCAATCGCAGAGATGACTTCACCGTAATTTCCTTCGCGATAGCTGTGCTGGATTGCTTCACTCACCTCTGTCACCTTGCGAGACAATTCCCGCTCGGCTGGATCCCGGAGCAAGTCTTCGGATTCATTACCGGAGAAAGCAATCCTCTTCTCTCGCGCCTGTCGCAGAATATTTGCAGTCCTCTTGAGTAATTCCGCAACCGCCAGCACGTTGGGTGAACCCACCTGCTCGTGCAGCGCCGTCGCAAAGCCCGCGATTTTTCCATAACCAATCAGTTGGCAACCGACTTCGTAATCACTGCCGGTCGTGCCAGCCTTCCGTATGGCGCGAGCTACTTGCGAATTAATTTTCCTGGTCTCGCGAAGGTAAAACTCAAAACGATCGAGTAAGAAGTCATAAATCGATTCGCGTAAGACCGCATCCTGCATTGCCTTCGTGTTCTGCATCGCGGCAAAACAGACATAGGAAAGATGCAATCTGTCGTTCAGCCTGGCATCTTCCGTGAGAATGCGAACCACCCCGTTGCCCGCCCTGCGCAACGCGAAAGGGT